>QNBT01000286.1 GCA_003644205.1 Planctomycetota bacterium
CCCGATGGGCGGTGCTGAAAATCTTACCGCCTATAAAGTAGTCCCAGATATCATTTATGCCCTGGTAATAGAACCAATCGGACCTGACAACTTTTCTTAGTTCAACAGGGCTGTAAGCAAGTAGTTCCTTTCTGAATGAATCGATATTTCTTGTGAAGATTACAACGGCAAACTCGATTCGGTGCCCGGCTTTACCTTTGACAGCCAGGCAAAGCCGGTCGTTATGTAACCTGGTTTCAAAAGTAGCTTCAGCAGCATATTCGATTTGACCGTTGCCGTCATATATTCTTGCCACAGGATTTTTTGGTATCCAGCAGAGGTTTTGCGCCCGGCCAAAAGTGATGAGTTTCCCACGGGAGGTTGGGATGTCCTCGGCAGAATCGAAAACAAACTCGAAGCCGGCCTCCTGTGAGAGATGAATAGCCAGATGACAGTAGCTGACGCCGGAGTTTTGGATGCTATCTATCATGATGTCAAGCCGGGTTGTCGGGTCGGATTTTATACTTGCAGTTTCCCTTCTGAAGTAGTCATCTTCGAAAACCATGCAACGGTCGAAGCGGTCTTGCGCCATGATAAGTTCGTCGATGTTTATAGTGTGAGCTTCGGGCATTGTTATTTGAGCCCCTTTAGGATATCGCGGGCAAGTGCCACAGCGTCATATTCCTTGTAGATTATAGGGGCTAGTAAGATTAAAATAATATATACGACCCCGCCGAGGCACACGATGAACCCGAGGGATATGAGGCCGACCGTGTCAAACGCACTTTTGGCTGCAAAAACACAAAGCATCATAACCAGTGTTGTTGCAGTCGGCACAGAAAGCATTTTGAGAACATCCTTAAACTTTATGTCGGCAATCTTCTGTAATTGATAAAATCCAATCGGCTGGACGAGCATAGATGAGAGTAACATGCACAGGGATGTTCCCGCTATTTGTAGTTTCACTGTCAGGGGATATATTGTTATTACAATTATCACAAGTCGCCAAAGCGCCATCATCTTTGATATATCAGGCCGACCCAGGCTCTTAAATACCGGGCCTCGTTGCATACATTTTAGCAGGCCGAGCAGGGACAGTATCTGCATTGCCGGGACCATTGGCAGCCATTTTTCACCTAAAACTACTTCAGTGAATTCCGGCGCCAAGACTATAATACCGCCGGTTATTGGAAACACCAATAAACTTATCACCTGGATAGACTTGAAATAGCCACCCCTTAGTTTAACGGCGTTGTCCTGGAGTTTGGAGTAAGCGGGAAAAGCCACCTTGCCAATCAAGTCGCCGAACTCCGTGGCGACCATACTTGCAATTCGATATGCCATTTGATAAAACCCAAGCGAAACGGCACCCAACACCTTTCCGACAAAGGCATCATCACCGTAGAGACCGAAGAAATGCAGTATTTTAATGCCAAAGACGTGCTTACCGAATCTCCACAGTTCTTTTGCTTTTGCAATATCAAAACTTATGCCGGGCTTGTAAGGTTGTATCACATAGCTGAGTAAACATCGAGTTATATCTCCCGATAGTCTGCCGACCACCAGTGCCCAGACGTTTCTGTATTGAAGAGCAAACCATACAGCCACGACTGTCCCGACTAATGTGCCGATTATCTCCAGAATGAACTGTCTGTGAAAATCCAACTCTTTTACAAAGTACACCGTACCGATATTAGTAACAGCGACCACTACAAGAGATACTGCGGCTACTCTCAAGACATCCGCCGCCTCCGGACGATTGAAAAAAGACGCCACACAGGGTGCCCCGAAGTACAACAGCGCAAACAAAAGCAGGCCGCGGATGATTCCCAACGTCCACGCAGCATTCAGATAACCGGCAATATCCTTTCTTTTCTGTACCAACGCATCCTGAAATCCCGTCTGGGTAAACATGTTAATGGTTGCCATCGTCAAAAGGATAATACCCATCAGGCCAAAGTCCTCGGGCGCAAGAAGGCGAGCCAGGATTATCCACCGAGCCGTAGAAAGCAATTGCTGGCTGATTTTTGATACTATGACCCATCCACCGCCTTTGACGGCACGGCTGAAAATATCGTCGTCGGCCTTGAATAATTCAGATGTGTCCGAAGAGCTTTTTTCCATGTCAGTTCGGTGACTCTCAATAAACTATTCAGGTCTTGTTAGACATGCTATCCATAAGTGTCCATCTTAGTATCGAGATAGTTTTCTATGCTACTTTTTCCGGTCTTAAAATCTTCGATGACAGAGGTCAGCGTAAATATTAAGGCCATGAACACACTGTGATACCCGCTGCAATTATCGATAATGCGTTCCAGTTCCCGGCGGGACAGGTTTTCGCTGATAGCTTTGCAATTGTGTAACTGCTCTTTCATGCACTTAATCAAGGCCGGGGGATGGACACAAGAGTACTGCGGCTGGCTAGGTTTGATCAGGAACTTTTTGCTCTGTCTGTATAAGAACCTTATCGGATTGGGCCATTTGTAAGCGGCCATTAACCATTGCCAGGCCAGATATTTATTCTTCGCAATCTGCTCCGACTGGGTGGCCCGATTGTCGGCGTATGCAATCTCGGAGGTCGGCCTGTGCAATATTGAAAGGAACTTTAGGTAGAGTCGCTTGTTTCTTTTCTGGCTATCAGGACAGTTCATTATGTACCTGAAGAAATGGACGGACCAAAACGGAGTTGTGCTCCACAAGAAGAACCTGTTTCGATCGTCTCCATGATTATGCCACTTCATAGACTGTCCGTAGAGATTGTAGTGTACAAATTTCTGGTCTATTTGCTTTTCCGGATACTCTGCAAAATGATGTTTGAGTTCATCGATTATTTTGCTTTTGGGTATCTCTGTAAGAGCGGCTATTTCGTCAACAGGCAAAGTGCCGGCTTGGGGGAGGAAGCGACCCATAGTAACAGTGCAGTTCACTAATTGATCCAGATTCTTAGCTTTCCACCTCGGAGTGATGTCCCGCCCGACCCTGTCCCCACCGTTGCCGGACATATAGGTGATATCAGGTCCATACTTCTGTTTTATTCCTGTAAAATATTGCACAAGGTGGGGTATGCCGACAAAGACTGCACCGCTTTTTATTTTGAGCAATTTGAGTGCGTCCCTGCCTGGGGCTTGATCCAACTCAAACTTTGTCCATTCCACACCAAGCGCCTGTGCAACCTGTTGGGCGGTATTTACATCGAGCCGACTTACTTTCTTGGGGTCCAGCCAGCTTGTCGCCGCAAATGGTATGTTGTTGTATTTCAGCCCGGCACCCGTTGCTCTGGAATCCAGGCCGCCGCTTAATGAGAGTACGACCTGCGAAGCGCCCTTTGCCCTTCTCCTGCACGACTCAGCGAATAATCGTGCCAATTGGCGTGCGTTTTCATTGGCGGATTTGCTTTTGTGTTCTTTAGAGTCAAAGTTGAAAGTGTGAACAACTTCTTTATGGACTGCTCCGCTGTTAAGGTCTATTCTTATGAGACTGGCGGGCTGGACCCGATAGACATTTTTGAAAAGAGTCCGCGGGCCTAAGGGGAAGCTGAACAGCAGGTACTGGGCGAAAGACATTCTGTCAAATTCGATAATTTCGACCTGGTTCAATATGAAGCGTATATCTCTGGAAAGCATTACCTTGCCGTCCGACTGATGAATAAACAGGGGAAGGCGGGAAAACACGTCATCTATAATCATGATGCACCTTGACGGTTTATGCAGCATAAAGATAATGAACTCTCCATCGGTACTCAGCAGCCATTCTTTGAGGGCCTGTTTTGGATATTCTTTGCCGCTGAACATTGTGTGTGCAAGTTGATTCAATTGCTCATCCAGTGTGCCGCGGTCCTCTTCGTAGATTTTCCCTTCAATATAGATAAAGAACTCGTCGCTCTGGAAACAGTGAGTTGGATAAC
>QNBT01000287.1 GCA_003644205.1 Planctomycetota bacterium
CATCGGATTAGGTGACGACGACACCGGCTCGCGTATTCCAATTACCGGCCCTGATGGTAAAAAAACTTTTCTGAAATACAAAGGCCGGGAGGTCTGGTCGAAGGTCAACAGCGACATGCTACGGAAAGTAGTCTATGCCACCGAAGGCGGAAAGTACCTGTCCGTAAAACCAGGCACAACCCTCGACCTTGGCCAGATATATGAAAAACTCATCGCTACCGCACAAAAACGCGAACTTGAATCGGTAACAATGATGCAATATGATGAGAAATTCCAGATATTCATTGCTTTAGGGATTGTCCTTATTATATGGGAGTCGTTGATAAGTGAACGCAGGAAAACTTAAAATTATTTTGATAGTTCTGTCGGTCTTGCTGTTTGTCCAGACTGCCCACGCAGAATCTGCTCGCGATTTGCTTCGGCAGGGAAACAGTTTGTACTCAAGCGAAAAATTTAACGATGCCATTGCGAAGTACGACCAGGCGCTTGTCGAAAATCCCGAGGCACCGGAGCCCAAATTCAACAAGGCAAACAGCTACTACCGGCTTGACGACCTTGCTAAGGCAGCGGATATCTTCAAGGAAGTAGCCGCCGGGGCCAAAGATATGAAGCTCGTCGCCAAGGCAAAATACAACCTCGGCAATACATTCTTTGGGCAGGGCATGAAACAAAGAGACTCAAACCTGCAAAAGGCCCTCGAAGATTTACAAACAGGCATCAGTTATTGGAGGCAGACCCTTGATATTGAGCCGGAAAATGAAAACGCAGCTAAAAATATCGAGGTCGCCCGCCTGATTATTAAGGACATCATCGACCAGATTAACAAGCAAAAAGACGAGCAGGACAAACAAAAACAAAACCAGCAACAAGACCAACAAAAACAGGGCCAGCAACAGCAGCAACAGCAAGACCAGCAACAAGGCCGGGACCCAAATCAGCCCAACCAACAACAGCAGGACCAGCAGGAACAACAGAAAGACCAAAAGGAGTCGGAAAAGAAAGAAAAACAAACACAACCTCCCGACGCAACCGCACAGGAAATCCTCGATAACGAACAGCGCCAAAAGGAAAAGAGACAGATTTTCCAAAGACGCGACTGGCAAAAGGTCGAAAAAGACTGGTAAGATGAAAACAAAAGCCGGACACATCCTGATTGCTTGTGTTCTGATAGCGGTTACGGCTGGTAAAGCCCGAGCCGCGATACAGGTCTTCGCCCAGGTTGACACCTCAGAGGATATTTATGTCGGTGAAAGTTTCACCTACAACGTAATTATCGACGGCGAAAACAAACCAGGCAGAGTTGACCTTGCGCCTCTGTCGCAGTACAACCCGCAAAGTGCCGGCAGCAGAGACGTCTCTCAGGCCTCCGTCACCATTATAAACGGCAGAATGACCAAGAGTGAAACAAAACGATACGTAATGAGCTATTCACTGACCGCCGGCTGGGCGGGCCGAATCCAGCTTCAGCCGGTAACGGTAACTATTGATGGGAAAAAATATAAAACTAATCCTGTTGAGGTCAATATTCTTGAGGCCGGTACTACCGACAAGCTCGAGCTTGAGGTAAAGCTTTCTGATACCACCTGCTACGTCGGCCAGCCGGTTATTATGACGGTCAACTTTTACATCTTAGCCGATATCGGAGACTTTAATTTCACCGTCCCGCCTTTTGCCGGCGATGCTTTCATTCTTGAGGACCCGGATGTGCCCGGCAGGGGAGCCAAAGAATACCGTCTAAGCAGTGGTGTGCGTGTCTTTGCCAACCAATACCGAGTAACTCACAAAGGCAGGGACTCTATCTTGCTCACATTCAGCAAGGTACTGATTCCCAAATACGCCGGCCAAATTCGACTTGCGCCTACAAGTGTCTCGGCTGATGTCGCCGTCGGTCGCCAAAGACGACGGGGCGGCTTCTTCGACGACTTCTTCAGCCGTACACAATACAAAAGGTTCATGACAAAATCGAATCCGCTTACGCTAAACATCCTGCCTTTGCCCGAAGAGGGTAAACCCACAGGTTTCTACGGTCTCGTAGGCAGATATTCAATCTCCGCTTCAGCGTCACCAACCAAAGTGAGCAGGGGCGACCCTATTACTCTTACCATCAAAGTCGGAGGCAACAAATATCTAAAGCCCGTTCAATGGCCCGCTCTTGAGCAGATACCGGAGATGGCCCAAAACTTCAAAATCCCCTCCGAACAAAGCTCGCCGACCATAGAAAAGGGCTTCAAGGTCTTTACACAGACGATACGCCCCAACAATAATGACGTTACCCGGATTCCGCCCATCCCGCTCGCCTTTTTCGATGTTGATAAGGGCAAATACGTGGTTTCCCAAACCGACCCGATAAAACTTAAGGTTACTCCCGCCAAAAAATTGACCGCCGCTGATTTGGTGGGTCCCGACTCTTCACCGGTAACCAGAGAGGTTGAGGCAATAAAAAAAGGACTTTCCGCAAACTATGAAGGCCCCGATATACTAACCAATCAGAGCTTCTCTCCGATTGCGGTGGCAACCAGCCTTCCGTACGCTCCCGTATGGGCTTTGCCTTTGTTAGCGCTGATAACAAGCACGCTTATTAAGCTATTCACTTATACGACACCCGAAAAAGTTGCGGCCAGGCGCAGACGCCGGGCCTGCGCAGTCGCCGTCGCGCAGTTAAAAAAGTTCGCACATGATACCTCGGACCGAACCCACGAAGCGCTCGCAGCCGCCATGAAGCAATATATCGGCGCCCGCTTCGACCGAACAGCAGGCTCGCTCACCGCACACGACTGCTATGAAATAATTGCCGCCGCTACAAAAGATACCCAAGCCGCCGGCCGGTACAGAGACGTTATAGAGCAATGCGAATCAGCACGTTATGCCGCCATCCAGGCGGACATCGACTCTGCCAAAATTAATGATGTTATCAAACTTATTCGCCGGATTGAAAAGAAGTCTAAGAAATGACACGCAAAGCCGCCGTTAACATTTTCATAGGATTGTTGTTCTTTGCCTTGCCTTCCGTGGCACAGGCCGAACTGTCAAAGGACGAGATGCGCTCCCTTTTTGCTCAGGCAAACGAGGCCTTCAGACAGGCCAATGCCGAGCGCACCGATTCGACAAAAGCCGACAGACTCTACGAAGAGGCAATCCTTGCCTACGAAAAGCTCATCGACCAGGGCCGAATAAAAAATGCCGGCCTGTATTACAACCTTGCAAACACCTACTTTCTAAAGGGCGACCTCGGGCGGGCTATACTAAATTACCGAAGGGCTGAAAAACTTGATGCCGCCGACGCTAACATCCGGAAAAACCTTGACTTCGCCCGCAGCCGAAGACTTGACAAGGTTCAGGTAAAAACACAAAAGCGTGTCCTGCATACTCTCTTTTTCTGGCATTACGATTTTTCTCTAAAGACAAAATTTGCCCTGACCTGCATCTTCTTCGCCGTCTGCTGCATCGCTTTAACGGTGATAGTATGGTTTGGCCGTTCCCCCGCCGCTATCACCGCAGCCGTAATAACCGGCTTACTTACACTTTGCCTGCTCATCTCGGTAACCGTCCAAACAAAGACACAGGCCGATACAATCTGTGGAGTAATTACCACCGATGAGGTCATCGCCCGCCAGGGCGACGGCCAAAACTACGCCCCCAGTTTCAAGGAGCCGCTGCACGCCGGCACCGAGTTCGACCTGCTCGAACGCCGCACCGGCTGGCTCCACATCAAACTCGCCGACGACACCGACACCTGGATACCCAACCACTCCGCAGACCTGATTTAAACGTCACTCTTAAACAAACCCTATTGGCTATCCGCATCGAGCGACTGTAAAATCCAAGCAGAAGCCTCCCTAATATTGGCTTCTTCATCATCC
>QNBT01000288.1 GCA_003644205.1 Planctomycetota bacterium
ACCTTTACATCGCATCCGATATACCGCAGGGCGTTTGTAACACTCTTGACATTGCCCACGCCGTAATCAATTACCACTATCATAAAATGCCTTCACTTCTCGTTTGGTTCGCCCATAACTGCTTGCCGGAGCAATCCTCGCCCCATCATTACTGCATTTTCCGAAGCAGCTCTTTCCTGTTCTTTACACGCATCTCGGCGTTGGCGTACCGCCTCTTTTCGTCCTCGGTTTCGGGTGTGACAGGCGGGACCGGTGTGGGCTTTTTATTTTTGTCAAGAGCCACAAAAGTAAGATGAGCAGTCGTCGCCACCGTTGTTCGGCCGGTATATGGGTCCTCACGACTGACCTGAACGCCAACCTCCATCGATGTACGGCCCACATAATTTACACTTGCCTTTAGAACAACGTGCTCGCCGATGTGGATTGGCTCCCTGAAGTTTAACGAATCGATGCTTGCGGTAACGACCTCTTTTCCGCAGTGCCTCTGTGCCGCCATCGACGCAACCATATCTATCCAGGCTGCGATCGCACCGCCAAAGGCGGTGCCGTACGGGTTGGCCTGGTCCGGCATGAGCACATACCGAGCCTCAACCGAGCTTTGGGCCGGAGTTTTTGCTTTTTGGTTATCCATCGTTTTTCGCCCTGAATAATAAAAAAAGGGCGGCAAATGTGCCACCCCTTTTTGTTCTCCAACCCCGCTGCCGTCAGGCAACTATGTGCACTTTTTTGCCCTTGAACTGCACAGTGCCGTCGGTAAGGGCAAAAAGCGTAAAATCTCTGCCCATCCCCACGTTGAATCCCGGCTTGAATTTCGTCCCGCACTGGCGAACGAGAATCGCCCCGGCCTTGGCCGCCTGACCGCCGAATAACTTCACACCCCGATATTTCGGGTTACTGTCTCTGCCATTCCTCGACGAGCCTTGTCCCTTTTTATGTGCCATAATTACCACCTCTATTACGAGCAAACCCTGAAATCATCTTACCAGCCGACTAATATAGCACGTCGTGCCCGGCTTGTCCACAAAAAAATTATTAACGTCCCAAAGTTTGTGGGTAATCCGGTTGTTCATTAACCTCACAGGACGAAATTGCTCCCTATCGCAGTTTCAATGTTGCAAGGGCGAGTATCGCAAGCGCCACCGCCAAAAGCCAGAATCTGACTACTATCTGCGATTCGCTCCAGCCGGCTAAGTGAAAATGATGATGTATCGGTGCACAGCGAAAGAGCCTCCCGCCGCCGGTGTACTTGAAGTAGCCCACCTGAAGCACCACGCTGGCAAGCTCTATCACAAAAACCCCCCCGATGACGAAAAGCAATATCTCATTCCTGCTGACCATTGCCCCGTATCCCATAGCCGCCCCCAACGGAAGCGACCCCACATCGCCCATAAACACCTGGGCCGGTGGACAGTTATACCACAAAAAGCCGACTATCGCCCCCATTATGGACGCATAGAAGATACAAAGCTCCCCCGCCTGCGGAATATGCGGCAGCAGCAGATACCCCGCCCATGTCATCGTGCTCGTACGCGACATCGTCTCCGATGCTACATAACAAAGAATAACCAGCACAGCAGAGACAATCCCCAAACAACCCGCGGCTAAGCCGTCCATACCATCGGTCAGATTGACCGCGTTGCTCGTAGCCGACATATAGAGTATTGCGATAACCGCAAACATCCACCCCGCCAATGGTATCCCGTGCTTATAAAAAGGAAGCCAGAACATCTTCGCATCGGGGATATTGGCAAAATCCGAATACAGGAAATGGGCCACGAGCACCGCCCCGCCGAATTGAAACGCCAGTTTCTCCCACGGTTTTAATCCGTCTCTTGAGCGATGGCGTATCTTGCTGGTAAGCTTGAGCCAGTCATCGACCGCCCCCAGGCCCCCAAACCAGATAATTACGAAAAGTCCCTTATGGATAAACGGATTATCAAGCTTGGCCCAAAGCAGCGTACTTACCACAACCGCAAGCAGTATTATCAGCCCCCCCATAGTCGGTGTGTTGGCACGCTCTCTCATTAGCTCATTTAGTGCCGTGTGGTGAAATTCCGGACGGTCGCCGATTTTTTTCCGCATCAGCCACCGGATTATCCTCGGCCCGCAAAGCTGCGCTATCGCAAAGCTAAGAAGCGCCGCTACCACCGCGCGGAACATCACATCCTCATAAGCGTAGAAACCCAGCTTATATGTGAATGACTCGCGCAATGACCACAATATATGGTATATCAAGCTCTGGCCTCCGATAATCTTGGCTCTTTATGCGACTGTATATACATAAAAAAAGTGAAAGGCTCAAGTCAAGCGTCAAATTTATTTACATCCAGTTTCACAACCGCTTGTTCAAGTTTCGCGCTGCGTGAACCTTTCACTAATACTATATCGTCACGTTGCACGAATCTTGACAAATTATTACACAGCTCATTTGTGTTCTTGAAAACAAACGCCTCAAAATTATCGTTGCATGCGCTTGTCTTCGCCGCCTCGGCGACCGCATCTGCAAAATCTCCCGCGGCCAGAAGCACTTCGACACCGCTTTCGGCCACTAATTTGCCGAGTTGGCGGTGCAGCTTCCCGCTTCGGGCGCCTAATTCAGCCATCGTCCCGCATATAAATACCTTCCTGTGGCCGAAGCCGACCTGTGATAAGCAATCTAATGCGTTTGCCATTGATGCGGGATTGGCATTGTAGCAATCGTTTATAATCGTTATCGGACCACTTTTGGTGATTTGAAGCCGCATATCAACCGCTTCAAACGTCCTTATCGCCTCGGCAAATTCCTCAACACCAATGCTGAACTGTTCACAAATCGCCCACGCCGCCAGGGCGTTCAAGAGGTTCGCCCTGCCCGCTAACGGCACGGAAATATCTTTCCCCTCAATCGTCAACTGTCCGCTGATACCCTCACTGACCAGCCCTTCAGCTCTTATGTCGCAACCGGCCCCCTCGCCGAAGGTTATAAAATCCTTTTTAATAGTACTGCAATGACGCACTAATTCCTCAAAGTCGCCGTTTATCAGCAGTTTGCCTGCACCTTTAAGCCCCTCCGCAATTGAAGCCTTCTCTTTTATTATCGCCTCGATATTGCCGAAGCCGGCCAGATGAGCGGGATAAATATTGGTAACCACCGCAATATCAGGCGAGGCAATTTCGGCAAGCTGGGATATTTCCCCCGGCGCATTACTGCCGACCTCAACAATCACAATCTCATGGTCTTCATCAGCAGACAAAAGCGTCAAAGGCACACCGATAGCATTATTGAAGCTCTTCGGCGCTTGTGCGCAGCTAAATTGCCTGCTGAGTACATGGTATGCCATCTCTCTCGTTGTCGTCTTGCCCGCCGAACCCGTAATAGCCACAACCTTAAAGCCAAGCTCGCTGCGATACCACCTGGCAAGAGTACCTAACGCCTTTACTGTATCAGCCACCTTCAAAATGTTCGGCCCGGGTCCAACATCCCGCCCGACGACTGCGCAGGCTGCACCTCTCGCAAACGCCTGACCGATATAATCATGCCCGTCAAAGTTGGCGCCCTTGACAGCAAAAAAACAATCCCCCGCCCGAATCGTCCTGGAATCTATGCTTATACCTGCAACGACGGCATTAGTACTTTTTGTCGGCTCGGCTCTTATTACTTGAGCCAGGTCTTCGACTGGCAATTCTTTCATTTAAGCACGCCCAAAAATATCTTGATTTTCAAGGAATTTTACTATATTATTGCTGCTATGCCTACGGTGCTTCGTATAAAAGGATACAGATTTTTCTTTTTCAGCCTTGATAGCTCGGAGAAGCCACATATACACGTTGAAAAAGCAGGAAAATATGCAAAATATTGGAATCGTCCCAAAGTTTG
>QNBT01000289.1 GCA_003644205.1 Planctomycetota bacterium
TCAAACCGTCCAACCGTCAAACCGTCTATCCGTCCGACCCAACCACTTTATCAATCAACGCCTCTATTTTATCAACTCCGTCTATAAATTCCAGTTCTACCGCGAGATACGCAAAAATAATATCATCATCCCGCGGCACAAGCAGAGAGCTTTTTACCCAATCTTTTTCCGTTGACAATATCAAATCCGCCCCGCGCTTCCTTGCCTCATCATAAATGCCTGAAATATCCTCACTGCTGTAGTCGTGATGGTCACTATAAACCTTCGAGCCGACAACATTTAACCCGTACTCCTTGAGCCGGTTCATAAACGCATCAGGATTGCCGACCCCGCAAAAGGCAAATATCACCTTTTCCTTAAGCTCACTGATGCTCAGGGTCCGTCCCTTTGCTGCCTTGGCACATAGATGTTTGTGAACGGCCTTTGCTATTACCATTTGCGGTGCGATTTGCTCGATTTGTTTCTGGAGTCGTCGGACTTGCTCAGTCGTTACCTGGTCGTACCGGGTTATCACCACAGCATCGGCCCGCCGAAGCGCTTTCACAGGTTCTCGCAGCAGCCCCGCCGGCAGCACCCGGCCGTATCCGAAAGGACAGGTCGCATCAACAGCCACGATGTCAAGGTCTCTCTTGAGCCGCCTGTGCTGAAAACCATCGTCCATAACCAGGACGTCGGCACCGGATTCGGATGCTATCTTCCGGGCCGCCTCTACGCGGTCAGGATTCACCACTATCTTCGCCCCGGGACACGACCTGGCCAAAATCACCGGCTCATCGGCAAACCCGGCTCCGGCCACCCGATAACCGCGAGTAAGCACCGCACATCTCAATGGCCTCCTCTCTAAAAACCGGCAAAGCCATATAACCAGCGGCGTCTTACCCGTCCCACCGGTGGTGATATTGCCCACGCTTATTACCGGCGCGCCGACGTCCACCATCCTGAGCAAGTGTTTATCATAACAGAAATTGCGCAGACCCACCGCTATCTTATATGCTGCAGAAATCAGCAGAAGCAAAAACCGCACCAGACGCCTTCCAAAACCGTCGTCCACGCCGGCTATAAGATTGCGGTAGAAATTCTGATTCAATCGAAACTTCCCAGCTTAATCAGGACAGCCACCCCCCTTCCGTCAAACCGTCTAACCTTCCTTCCGTCCGACCGTTTACATCTTTGCGATAATCGCATCGGCCATCTCTTTTGTGCCGACAGCAGTCGGGTCGTTACGGTCCGCCTTCATGTCGTACGTAACACTCTTACCCTCGGCGATAACCGCCGCCACAGCCTTTTCCAGCCGGTCAGCCTCGGCCATCTTATCAAGGTACCGCAGCATGAGTACACCGCTCAATATCAATGCCGTCGGATTGACCTTGTTTTGTCCCGCATATCTTGGGGCGCTGCCGTGAGTGGCCTCGAAAATCGCGCCCTTCTCGCCTATATTCGCACCGGGAGCAACACCCAACCCACCGACAAGACCCGCACAAAGGTCACTGAGAATATCACCGTAAAGATTCGGTAGTACCATCACGTCGTAAAGCTCCGGCTTCTGAATCAACTGCATACACATATTGTCAACGATGCGATCCTCAAACTCTATATCCGGATAGCCCTTAGCGACCTGGCGGCTGACCTCAAGCCACAACCCGTCTGAGTACTTCATAATGTTGGCCTTATGCACCGATGTTACCTTGCGCCGGCCCATCTTACGAGCATACTCAAATGCAAAATGAAAGACCCGCTGTGTAGCACTTACCGAAATCGGCTTAATGCTTATCCCGCTGTCGCTGGCCACTTTCCGCTCGCTGTGCTCGTTCAGCCAGTCAATCAATTCGGCGGTATCATCGGCGCCCTTTTCGTATTCGATACCCGCATAAAGGTCTTCTGTGTTTTCCCTGACAACCACAAGGTCGATATCCGTATATCTGCTCCGCACACCTTTATAGCTTTTGCACGGACGAAGGCACGCATACAGGTCAAGCTCCTGGCGCATATACACGTTCACACTCCGAAAGCCCGTCCCTACAGGGGTAGTAATAGGCGCCTTCAGTGCGACTCCATTCTTGCGAACCGACTCGAAGGTCACCTCCGGCAGCGGTGTCCCATACTTTTTCATCACATCAGCACCCGCTTCGGCCACCTCCCAATTAATATCCGCACCGGTTGCATCGACGCATCTTCTGGCCGCATCTGCAATTTCCGGCCCAATACCATCACCTGTAATCAACGTTACATTCGTCATGAAAAACCCTTAATAAATGAAACACTCTCTTTCGATTTCATCGCCCGCTAATCATGTTAACTTCATCTTGCTCTGCTGTCAACCTATACTATAAAAACCGGTCTTGACTGCGACACTCATCACCTGTAGAATGTCCGCAAACGAGGCCGAGTAACTAAACAGCAAAATATAAAGGAGTAATTACACATGACGGCACAAATAATCGATGGGAAACAGGTAGCCGCTGCTCTGCGGGCCGAACTACAGGAAAAAGTCGCCGAGTTAAAAGACAAGGGCATCGTGCCCGGCCTGGCCGTGGTACTCGTAGGTGACGACCCCGCCTCCAAATCGTATGTTACAGCCAAGGAAAAAGCCTGCGACAATATCGGCATTTACTCGGAAGACATCCGTCTGCCCGCCGGGACTTCACAGACCGAATTGATGGCCCTCATAGATAAATTGAACAATAACGACAAAATCAACGGCATACTCGTTCAGTTACCCCTGCCGAAACATCTTGACGAAGGTGAGGTACTGTTGGCCATCGACCCGGCCAAGGACGTTGACGGCTTCCATCCGGTAAACGTCGGCAAGATGATGTTGGGCCGGAAGGCATTTTTGCCCTGCACCCCGCACGGCGTTATTCAACTGCTGCTCAAAAGCAACGTGAAAATCGAAGGGGCTGAGGTCGTCATTGTCGGCCGAAGCAACATAGTCGGAAAACCCCTTGCAAATATGCTCATCCAGAAAAACGAAACCGGCAACGCCACAGTTACCGTCTGCCACACACGCACCAAAAACCTCGCCGACCACACCCTCAAAGCGGACATCCTCATAGCCGCCGCCGGTGCACCGAATATGATTGCCGCCGATATGGTAAAGCCCGGCGCCGTCGTGATTGACGTCGGCGTGAACCGTGTCGATGACCCGACAAAAAAGAGGGGCTACCGCCTGACCGGTGATGTGGATTTTGAAGCGGTAAAGGAAAAGGCAAGCCTGATTACACCCGTACCCGGCGGCGTCGGCCCGATGACTATCACTATGCTGCTCTATAACACAGTCGAGTCCGCCGAAAAGGCCGCAGGATTAAAATAAAAGGTGCCTGACCGACCCATTCAATTTTCCTGATTTGGCAGACGGGAACACGATGCCGTAGAATGCCCACTAACAACAGACGAAAAGCGGTGCGAAGAATCTCACACTACATGACTAACCTGTATTGTATGAGATAAATCATGATGCTGACAAAGTACACCCAAACGACCAGCAGTATGATTCTGAGCGGACTGAAAAGCAACCATGTAGCCGGAACCATCCGAAAATGCGCAGAACCAGACAGCATTTGTGCAACCAAAATGGATGATTCGCTCTCTATGACAGTACAATGCCACATATTGCCAATCCCTGTTAATAATACTACCGGCAATATACAATAACATCCCCGCACAAGGATTCCAAAACTCAAAACCATGTCCCGCACTTGATGCGGGATCAAAACTATTGATAATTGAATAATAAAATAAACATTTTACCGAAAATCCTAAATCCTAATATCAAAACTCTAAACAATATCGAATTACCAAACTACAAATGCTCAAAACAGTGCCCTTTGACCAGAA
>QNBT01000290.1 GCA_003644205.1 Planctomycetota bacterium
AACTTTGACGTTGTGTATCGTGCTCTTCATCCGAAGATGCCTATAAGACCGGGGATTGTAAAGATCAAGACGAGGCTTAAGACAGATGCGGGGATTACGGCACTTGCAAATTCCATTACTCTTACACCCGGGACATTGACCGTGGACGTGACCGACGACGGTTTTTTATATATACACTGGATTAACGTGAAATCGGTGGATACCGATGAGGCGAGCAGGTTCATCGCCCACAAGTTTGAATATTTCTTAGAGAAAATTTTCGAATGAGCGAGGCAGGCTTATGACGATGTTGTTTTATATTGGATTGTCGATATGCAGCTTTTTGTGTCTGTATCGTATCGGGCGTGGCCCCACCGCCCCGGACCGAACGGTGGCGATTGACATTTTGGGTATCGTTGTGGTGGGATTTTGTGCGGTTGTGAGCCTGGAGACGGGAAAGGATTTCTATCTGGTTGTCGCATTGGCATGGGCGTTTCTCAGTTGGATAGGGACGATAGCTTTAGCAAAATTTTTGGAAGGCAGAGGCTTTGATGAGTGATATTATAGGTTTCATTTTAATAACTGTAGGGATATTGTTCAATATTTTCGGCTGTGTTGGATTGGTTCGTTTCCCGGATGTGTACAACCGTTTGCAGGCGGCAACAAAATGTGTTACATTAGGTACGGTTATGCTCTTGGTGGGCGTTGCCGTCACGGCAGGGGGGCCGGCGGCCGCAAAGGCGGTAATCTGTGCAATATTCATATTGGTTACCTCACCGACCGCCGCACATGCAATCGCAAAAGGGTCCCATATTTCCGGTGTGAGATTATGGGACAAAAGCGTGGTGGATAAGTACGCCGAGGAAGTTGATGGAAAGGACTGAGAAAAAACGGCACTAAATTGGAAATTGTTGCTCTGTAGAAAAGATAGCAGAAGTCCAGAAATTGGAAATATTAACGAACACAGGGGTTAAGAAATTGCGTTGGCCTAAGCTAAGAGAATTAAAAGAAGCTGTAACGGTAGTTTTTTCGCCGCGATTTACGACGCGTTTTCCGGCGGAGCCTTGCGTTGTGCCGGAAAGCTACCGTGGCAAGCCGGAATTTGACCTGGACAATTGCATCGGCTGTGGCGCGTGTGTGAATGTTTGTCCGACCGGTGGTGCATGCCTGAGCCAGGTGGATGACCTGGAGGCTGAGCCGCCGGTGAGGAAAATCACGCTTCACTACAGTGCGTGCATCTTTTGCGGTAACTGCCAGGACAACTGCACAACGGAAAAGGGTATAAAGCTTTCGAATGAATGGGACCTTGCAACCTTCGACAAGGAGGAAACGACGGAGACCCATGAGTTTGAGCTTCAGATGTGCGAGAAGTGCGGTGCGGTCGTAGGGACGAAGAAGCACTTAGTGTGGCTTGCGGAGAAGTTAGGCCCGCTTGCATATACGAATCCTTCGATTCTATTAGCTAAAAGTTCGGACTTGCTGAAGCTGGAGCCGGGCGAGGCGACCCAAGAGTCTGCGGCGGGGGGCGAAGAAGCAGTTGGGGCGAAGGATTTTATGCGGATATTGTGTCCGAAGTGCAAATGCGAGTTGAATATCCGGCTGTAGTGTCATGGGTGCTGACGATGAATTTCGCGAGCAACTAAAGAAAATTCGCGGCCGGGGCACACTTATTGTTGGGGTGGGCAATACACTCAAAGGCGATGACGGGGCGGGTTGTACTGTTTGTGAGCAACTCAAAGACACCTTTGCGGATCTGGTAATAGATGCCGGTACAGTTCCGGAAAATTTCATCGGGCCGATTATAAACAAGAAGCCGGAAGTTCTGCTTGTCATCGATGCTATCGATTTTGGGGGTTTGGTAGGGGAGGTAAAGATTTTTGCACCTCGCGAGCTGAGTTCTGCGGCAATATCTACGCATACACTTTCGCCGAGGTTGTTTGTCGATGTGGTTTGTAAGAGTATTCCGGTTGAGGTTTGGTTTGTGGGGATTCAGCCGGGACAGACGGTGCTGGGTGAAGGCTTAAGCAGCCAAGTCGAAGAGGCAGTTGGGGAGGTTGCAGAAATGCTTGCAGAGGCGCTAGCAGGTAAAGCAGAGGACAGTGGGGAAGAACGTTGAACATTCCTTCGGCTTCGCTCAGGATGAACTTTCTTTGACTCAGAATGACGGGGGGACAATCCGCCGGTCGAGATTGACTAATAGCCTGCAATTGTGAAGGCACAGTTATTGACCGATGCAACCTTTCTTCAGAGCTATTAGGCGCAGCCTTTCTAATCGTTGCTGAAAGGCTTCGAGTTCTATCTTGTCGGGATTTTCGGGGTCTATGAAAAACCTGATCACACCATCTACGGCGAGCAGTACGCCGCCGAGCCCTTTATTTGCATCGGGGGTTCTTGCTTGTATGTCGGCTTCTATCTGAGCCATCTCTGCATTCAGTTCCGGGCAAGTCAGAGTCTCATCACCGACTACATAGGCAGGTATCGGATAAGACTGGCGCGAACTACAGCCTGTGACAAGTATCCCAGCAACAAGCAACATTATCAGCTTTCTCATTCTCTTCCTTTCAGCAAGGTTCCTCATTATGTAAAGCCATGATTCTGATTATTCTCTGCCTGATGCTACGCGCAGGGCCTGTAAAAATTTCTGATCAGCAAGGAGAGTATATCCGGGCCTGAAATCCCAGACAGGGACTCTGCCAATATCCTGCCAAGATTTGTCATATTCTCCAAGGTGATAATAAGCCTGGGCGCGACTCAGATATATCCTTCGATTCGTCTGGCTTGTGATATCCTCCGGGCAGATGTCGATGAGCCTGCCATAATCCGCCAGGGCCAGGTCGTGACGACCTTTTATAGCATATATTTCTGCTCGCCCAAAGTAAGCTTCGGCGTAATTTGGATTGATCTTAATGGCCTTATCATAGTCTGCAAGGGCGCGATCAAATTGGCTCATGTTCCTGTATGTGTCGGCTCTGGTAACGTATGCTTCAGGAAGTTGAGGCCTGATTGCCAGAACCTGGTCAAAGTCTGTGATTGCCCGGTCATATTTGCCCAAAGCAGCATAAGCGCGGCCCCGGTTGTAATAGGCATGGGCGTATCTTGGATTCAGCAGAATGAACTGGGTATAATCAGCGATTGCCTTTTCAAGTTGGCCCGCTTCATGGTACATCTTTGCCCTGCTATAATAGTCCACTGGTGTGGATGCACAACCAGCCAAAAGAACGGACATTAGCACTGCACAGACGACTGCTCGATATAAAATCAGTACAGCAGATGTCTTCCGTATGATTCGCATATCTTATCTCCTCCGATTGAGTCAGGAATTACAGTACCTTTTATAAGCTTAGCATAATTTGAAGACTATTTCAAGTAAAAAGCGTTTTGGTGGCAAGGTATTTGAGTGGAAATCTCAAAACAAGGGTAAAAACTTCGCAATTACAGCTCTCAAATTTCGATTTTGATGTTGAAGGTGGTGATAGCAAAAGTATAATATCGGCGGCTTTTAAGGTTACGAACTGACAACTATCAAATTAGTGAAGGGGTGTTTTATGCAATTAAGTGGTCTCGACATCGGTGTATTTTTGGCATTTGTCGTTTGTGTGGTGAGCCTTGGCTTGTGGAAAAGCCGCAAGGAAGAGACGACTGAGGATTATTTTCTGGCCGGCCGAGGTTTGAAATGGTGGTTGATCGGTTTTTCACTAATTGCAGCGAACATTTCCGCTGAGCAGTTTGTTGGGATGTCCGGCCAGGCAGCTATGAAATCCATAGGATTGGCAGTGGCAAGCTATGAATGGATTGCGGCGATAACCCTGATTGTAGTGGCGTTTTTCTTTCTTCCAAAGTTTCTTAAAAGCGGG
>QNBT01000291.1 GCA_003644205.1 Planctomycetota bacterium
ATTCTTGTCGATATGACTGAACATCAGGCTTATCTCGGCAATAAGTTCTTCGCCTCGGAGAATCCTGCCAGAGGTGCTTGCCGCTTCGGGCGCGATTGACTCAATTGCCGTATGCAGCGTTATTGTATCGCCCGGCCTTACGTAATGATGGAAAACACACCTGGTAATCTTGGCTAAAATTACTTTTTCTTCGAAATTTCTCGCCTCACCGACTAAGATGCCGGCTGTCTGCGCCATCGCCTCTATCATGAGACACTCCGGCATAACAGGAAAACCCGGAAAATGGTCGTGCAGATGCTCCTCGGCTAAAGTAACGTTCTTTAGGGCTACGGCACTTTTGCCGCTGTTAAACTCAAGGAACTTGTCTATCCAAATCCACCGCATCTTATACCCAAACTAATCGGCAGGGCCGCCCAAGGCGCTCCTGCCGACAACTTTAACTTTCTGATACGCTCGATTAGTTACTGAGCATTCATTAAGCGGCCTTGAGTTTGCCCTCGACGAAATTTACCACCGCGGCGACCGTAAACAAATCAGGCATCTTGTTAATGTCCGGGTCTTCCTGAAACGCCAATACGTCGGTGTGAGGCATCTTGGCTTTAAGCTCGGCCATACCCCTGTCCGTCAGTTTGCCGTTACTGACATACTCGGGATTATTCATCAGGCTTTCTGCAGGGAACAGTTCCTCTCTGGGGATCTTTATTCCGAACGATTTCTCCAGCCTGAAGACTATATCAAGAAAATCTATGCTCTCTGCACCAAGGTCGCCCATCAACGTCGCCGACTCGGTAACTTCATCGTCATCGAGTCCGAGCGCATCGACCAGAATTTCCTTAACCTCATCGTAAATCTCTTCGCGACTCATTGCCATAATTTAATGTCTCCGTTACTCTGGTATTTTATATTTTACATTGTAGATTTTATATTGATTCTGAATTAAGCCACGCCATGCCTGTGGTTCCAATTGTAAGCGGGGCGAAGATTCTTTCTTCTATTCTAATATCCAATCTACAATCTACAATTCACTTTCCTCTCACGGCCGCAGCAGCTTCCATCGCTGCTTCATACTCTCAACGATACTTCCATCCACCGAGGCCATCCCCGGGTCATCGTCGGCAAGGTTAAAATGCCGCAGGCTGAACCTGGCCTCGACAACAGTCTCGGCACCACAACTGCCCGTGCCGCTGAAACTGCTGACATTTTCAGCTATCGCCCTGGCCTTTACAAAGTACTTAAGTTGCGCGCCCGGGGCGGCAAAGCTCCTATATTTAACATTTCTTGCCTGTTCAAGCAAGACCATACTTTTAGCAAAATCCTGCGTTATCCTCACCAGCCATGCCGCCGACTCGATAAGACCCTCAAGCAGCAGCACGCCCGGCAGGACCGGAAACGCCGGGAAATGGTCGGCTAAGTACTCCTCAGCCAACGAGACGCTCTTGAGCGTCTCAATCTCGCTGCCTAATTCTATCCGAACAACCTTGTCGATAAGCACAAACCTCATGCCTTGGGATTGTAGCGACTCAACGGTGTTTTTCCAGTTTTTTCCGCTTTTTTTGCCAAAATCCTCTTTTTAGGAAAAAATACGGTTTTTATCTATATATATTGATTTTTACTTGCACCGGCAAGCTAAAGATGCTATAATGGCCTCGTATAGTCACGATAGCCTTTAAGAGAGGAGACACCGTGCGATTTTATCAGCGGGTCATTCTGGAGATATAGATTAGTGTATCACTAACGGTAAACAAGGATATGTCTTTGATAGAAGAAGGAAAATGAAGCCACGCTTCAATACCAACGATTTTTTTGCCGTTTTGGTTTTCGTTATTGTTCTGATGCAGTTTTGCTGTCCCAGCCTCTGGGCCCGGTCCACAGCTACAAGCCAGGCCCAAAAAGTAGTGAGGGGTTGGCTGAAAACAAACGCCCTGCTTTTGGGAGCAGCGTTTGGACAGCAGATAGAAGAAACAGAAACATTCACCGATGATAATGGCAGCCCACTTTATTATGTGGTTTACTTACAACCCTCAGGTTTTGTGATTGACCCTGCTGACGACGGCACCGGAAGCCCGGCAACAGCCCCGAATACCGCAGCCGTACAGGCTGTGATCCTTGATGCAGATTTTACCGGAGGACTCCCCCCCGGCTGGACCATTATTGATGGCGGTTCGAGCAGCCATACCTGGGCCCCGGCCCGCTCTGATGATTGGACGGATCGCGATTATTGGGAGGATGGCATCTTGAACGGCAACTTTATGGTAGTAGATAGTGACTCGGCTGGCGAGGAAGATCTGGACGAGCAACTAATTACACCCGCCCTGGACTGTTCCAACCTGGAGAGTTTGACACTGACCTTCACGCACCAGTTCGTATATTACTCGGGCTTCGAAGCGGCCGCTGTGGACATTCGTGTTAATGGAGGCCAGTGGCAGAACCTGCTATTTTATCAGGATTCGGATGCTTCGGGTGAAGTTGAAGTGGATATATCGTTTGCTGATAATCAGGCAAATGTACAGATACGTTGGCATTATTACGATGCCTACTGGGACTATTACTGGGGCATCGATGACGTACAAGTAAAGGGGTTAATGTCATCGCCGGAGCCGCCCGTAGCACAGGACGATAGCGTTCAAACTTACCTGGGAACAGCCGAGACAATCGAGTTGCAGGCAACCGATGACGGCCTACCTGGTCCGTTAACTTATATTATCACATCCTTGCCCGCTCACGGAACACTGGAAGATGTAGATTCCGCTTTAATCATCAGTACTACACCTTATAGCTTGTCAAATAACGACAATGAGGTAATCTATACACCAGATGCCGACTACACCGGTCCGGACGAGTTCACATTCAAAGCCAACGACGGCCAAAGCGATTCCAACATCGCCACGATTACCATTGATGTGATATCCAGCGAGATATCGGCCCATGTAACTCTTGATAATTTGTGGATGTATCAGAATGTGCCCACCTCAACGAATTCAAAATTGACCGCGAGCGTTTCAATCACTGATGATGCGTTAAGGAACAGCAGTTATAGTTACGAGTGGGAATTCATTCTGCCCGACGATGTGAGCACACCGCCGACAATAATTGACGGCGGCACTTCATCAGATCCTTGTTGCACTTTTGCAGCACCCGGATGCGACCAGCCGGATGGTTTATCAGATTCAGGCCAGGCCCTTACAATCAGGGTAACCGTTACCGGCGATGATTACGACAATTCGGTCCAGGCCGAGGCTCAGTTCGGCATAGCCCTTTTAGGTGATGTCAATAACGACGGTGTAGTGAATGATGTTGCGGACCGGGCGATTATCAATACGTTCTGGCGCACAGGTGCCGCCGACCCTTATACCTTTACTGATTGCAATATCAACTGCGATACCGCCGTCAATGTAGCTGACCGCGCCATCGCAAATGCCGTATGGCGAGGCGTACTCGGCCAAAACTCCGTAAGTTCCCCATGCCCATTAAGATAAAGCCGGACGGCTCCATATATGTACGATGGCTTGTGGAAAGATATGAAAAACTGTTATAATTTTATTCTACCATTGTAATTTCCATTATTGTTCTGGTGCAGTTTTGCTGCCCAATTCTATCCGAGCAACTTTGTCGATAAGAACAAACTTCGTGCCTTGGGATTGTAGCGACTCAACGGTCTTTTCCCAGTTTTTTCCGCTTTTTTGACAAAATCCCCCTTTGCAGAGGAAAATACGGTTTTTCCCCGCATATTTAGAATTTTACTTGTACCGGCAAACAAAGATGCTATAATAATCTCGCATAGGCACGAAAGCCTTTAAGAGAGGAGACACCGTGCGATTTTATCGACGGG
>QNBT01000292.1 GCA_003644205.1 Planctomycetota bacterium
ACAAACACAACTGCTGGGATCGCCTTGTTCGCCACCGCAGTGAACGCCTTTGAAGTCTCCCGCAACGTCTGGAGCCCGTTATCTATCTTCGCCGGACACTCGCCCAGCAAATTGAACACCAACAATAAAGTGCTGAATACTACAATTCTATTTCTCAGTTGTGTCATTGAACTCACCTTTCAAAAGGATATCCTCTTCTAGCGCAAAATGAACGGCAGCGGGCGCAAGTTTCCTGCTTGCCCGCTGCCGTTTCCGAATTTAACAATAATTCAGTTGTTCCTGACTTCAATCCTTTTCGCCTTTCTTTCTTCCAGTGCTTTCTTGGGCAGGGCAATCTTCAAGACTCCCTTGGCAAACTTCGCCTCGGCCCCGGACTCGTCAACCTCAGCAGGCAGAGCCAGAACCCGCTCGAATGCGCCGTAGGTTCGTTCAATGTGGTGATAGCTTTTGTCCTGATGCTCATTTTCTGCTTTCTTTTCGCCCTTTATTGTAAGCACATTGTCACTCAAAGAAAGCTCGATATCCTCGGCATCCATTCCTGGCAGCTCCACCGACACATGAACATTCTTGTCGTCTTCGGTCACATTCGTATCGGGGCTGAAGCCGACACCCCAATCGCCTCCCCTGCCAAAAGGCTCAATCCCAAAACTGTCAAAGAACTCATCAAACAACCGATTCGTTTGTTGCTGCAGCGCCCAAAAAGGACTTCCGTATCCGCCGCGTCTGACAGCAATATTCCTTTTGTTTCTTTTCCATGGTACTAAGCTATACAGTGTCATCGCAATTACCTCCTTTCTGCTTTAACTATAATACGTCAATTTCTCTAACTTGTGCATCCTAATAATTTTACCCGTCTGCTTAATTATGTACAAAATCCGTGCCAGAAAAGGAGGTTTTCCATAACTTCTTGTATAGCAGCATGTTAAGACAGGTAAATGCAGTAACTTCTTCGCCTACTGCCACTGCCAACCCACAAATCCCGGCCATATCGGCAGAATCAGCTTCCCCGGCTCGGCTCTAACTTCTGACTTATGCCCATCATCTCCACAGCCATCTCGGCCACATTTTCTGATGCATTGTCTCTGGCCAAAGGCTCGACAAGTTCAACAAGCTCTCTGCTTACCTTCATGAGTCGATTTGGGCTGCTTAACAACCTGATACACTTACCGAAAATCGGCTCAGTGGAACTGAAGTAAGGCATAAATTCGCTCACCAGCTCCCTCCTTGCCAAGATATTCACAAGGCTAAGATACCTCGTCCGCGTCAGCCACCGGCCCACGAGATGCCACAAAATCCTGCTTGATTGATACATTATGACCATTGGGCACCCCGCCGAGGCTACCTGAAGAGTCGCGCTTCCGCTGGTGACTAATGCAAAGTCCGCCCCCCCTGCCGCCTCCGTCACCGCCGAGATTGTATATTCGTATTCAACGGGGCCGACCTTGTTTTCTTTCAGCATCTTTAGCTTTTGTTTATCGACTGCCGCAACGGTAAATTTTGCCCCCGACCACCGCTGGCTTATCCTCTCTGCAATCTTTTGCATCGCCGGCCACAGCAGCTTTATCTCCACCTGCCGTGAGCCCGGCAAAAGCAATATATTCGCCTTTGCCGGGTCATATCCGGTGTACGTTTTGCAATCCTTATCTGCCTCTACAGTGATATCATCGAAGAGCGGATTGCCTACAAATGTCGCATCCACACCCCGGCCGGCGAACCACTGCTCCTCGAAGGGCAAAATGCAAGCCAATTTATCGCACCTGCGCCGCAGCTTCCATATCCGCCACGCCGCCCACGCCCAGAGTTGTGGTGCCACATAAAACAATACCTTCGCCCCGCTCTTTTTGCCGGCCTTTGCAACGTGAAAATTAAATGCCGGTGAATCACATACGACCACCAGGTCCACCCTGTTGCGCTTGAGATAATTGCGGACCTCCTTCAAAATCTTATAGTAGTATCCGATTTTGCTGAAGGCGTTGTATATCATCACCGCACGTTTGCTCGTCTCGGCCAATAACTCGCACCCGGCTTCGGCCATCTTCTGTCCGCCGACACCGACCCACTCGATATTGGGGCCCGTTTTCGCCGCAACAGCCTTTATCAGGGCCGCGCAGTGGACGTCCGCACTTGGCTCACACGCACTTATGAATATTCGCTTTGTCTTATTCTGCGACATATTGTCCTTAATGTCTGAAATTAAACAAGCCGCTTAATCCTACAACGCTGCTTAGATTTATTCGATATAACACAAAGCTATCTAACTGCAAACAAAGAAGCCATCAATTACTCAGCTTTCCAAATCAAACAACCGGACAGTAGGAATATTGTATATATATTGATTTGAGATTCTTCCCCTTCGGCTTCGCCTCAGTATGGCATACACATCCGACTTCTGTCTTCTGCCCTCCGTCCTCTGTTTATCGGATATCAAACAAGTTCCGTCTTGCCGGGAACGGCAATCGGTCTGACCGGTAAATCACACATTTCGTATTTCTCGGGCGAAAGGTCCAGCTTCGAGGCGTTCATCACCCAGTCCCACTTCAGTGCCCTGCCCGTATAGGCACTCATCCTGCCCATTATTGCAGTCAGGGTGCTCTCGGCAACCCGGCGGCCCTCGTTAAGGGGCTTGCCGGAGCGGATGCTTGCAATAAGGTCGGCATGCTCCTGTTGATAGGGATTAACATTTTCACCGTCGAATTTGTATGCGTTGCGCCCCTCGATAAAACCATCACCTCCGTCGGTGTAGGCTGAGCCTTTTGTGCCGACTACATGTTCCGATACACGGTTTGTGCAGCCCGGGGTCTGGCGGCACATGCTCAAAACGCGAGCGCCGTTTTCATATTCAAACTCAACTGCAAAATGGTCGAAAATATTGCCGTACTCAGGGGCGGTACGCACCTCTCTGCCGCCCATACCCATACATTGAACCGGATGCGACCCAATCGCCCAATTGATAACGTCGAGGTTGTGGACGTGCTGCTCAACAATATGGTCGCCGCTAAGCCAGGTGAAATACAACCAGTTACGACACTGCCATTCCATTTCGGACCAGTCCGGCTGTTTTTTCTTTACCCATAATCCCCCCATATTCCAGTAACACTGTCCGGCGACGATTTCGCCGATGGCACCATCGTGAATACGCTTCAGTATTTCGCGATAGTGATTTTGATGGCGTCGCTGGGTGCCGGCCACGATTGCCAGGCCTTTTTCTTTCGCCAATTCCGATGACGCAATTATCGAACGAATACCCACCGGGTCCACCGCGACCGGCTTTTCCATGAACACGTGCTTTCCGGCTTCTATTGCCGCTTTCAGATGCATCGGCCGAAAATGCGGCGGCGTCGCCAATATCACCATGTCAATGTTACAGGCAATTACTTTTTTGTATGCATCAAAACCCGTAAAACTTGCCTCTTTCGTTACTGATACTTTATCGTCAACTTTCCTGCTAAGCCGGGCAAGCGAACTGTCAAGTCTGTCGCCGAACAAGTCGCCCATCGCCACTATTTCTACATTAGCTGAAGACCTCACGCAGTCCATAGCCGCACCCGTACCCCGACCACCACAGCCTATCAGGCCAACCCTTATCTTGTCGGAACCGGCCGCAAAAACTCCGCCCGTCCTCGAAAGCATCGCCGCCGTCGATACCACCGCACCTGTCTTGACAAAATCTCTTCTCGAAATGTTTTTCATCGTAAAACTCCTAATTCGATTAACGTCCATAATGTTTTTTTTGGATCACTACCAACTTAAAAGTTGTCACATAGACGATAGGCTTCTATCACCGCCCGCTCGCCTTCTTTGCCCTTTTTGCTGTTGCCGTGCTCCATGC
>QNBT01000293.1 GCA_003644205.1 Planctomycetota bacterium
CCTTCAAATACAACCTCATCTGCTCTTAGAATTTGGCTTGTTGTTTTTGGCATTTGTAATCCTTATTTTTCTCTTACACCCACAACCGGTTGTTATCAGGCACGGTAGTTGATTGAGTGTTGGTCTTGAAAATTTTCATTCGCCGGCTCCGGCGGTTCTTCAGGTTTAAGTTGCTCATTCATACCTTGGCCGGACTTTTGCCGGGCCAATGGCTGCCTGCGTTTTCTGCGTTCACGGCGCTTGGTCGGTGTTGTGCCGGCAATATTCTGCGACCCTTCCACAGGCCTTATTATGTTTATATCACTGTCCGGCATCACCAAATGCCTTCCATACTAAATACAGAACAAATACAGTGGCTGCATCTCCAGAAGTACTTTCAGTATTCATCGCCATATTCCTGCTCCTTTTGACGCTCGAACTGTTTTGTAATAATAGCGTCGAGCAAAATAGCATTTATAGCTTTGACAGCTAAAATCGCCACTAAGTAAGAAACCAAAGCCCCTGCTATGGCTCTCTTGCATGCGGTAAAAGGCGTAAGGCCGACTATCAGGCCGACCAGGCCCAAAGTGAAAAAGAATGTAACTGCAATCTTAACAGCAATCAGCCGGGCATTCAAAGGCATAACAACATGCTCCTTTTTGTCATAGTGTGTATGGTCTTTTTATACACGCTTATTTAGCGGCTCCGAGCAATCCTTTTTCTTCCGTTGTTTCCAATTGGCCGATTTGAGCCGATATTATTTCCACGGGTTCTGTCTCTGTCCCGAGTCCGATTTCATCGTAAGCGATAACCGGAAGCAGCGGTATTGTTCTTGCGAGCATAGCCGCCAGTGGTGCCCTCAATCTTGAATCACACAACAAAATTATCTTATCTTTACCCTTATCCATTGCCGTTCTCCAGGCCTGGGCAATCTTTCGGCTCACGTCCACTGCCATCTCGGTGGGCAAAGCCAGGTTTATTTCGTTTGCCTGTTGCTCAATTGCCGAAACCATTTGATTCTCAAGGGCAGGTTCCAGGGTTATTGCTGAGATTTTCTCGTTTTCATCTTTGTAAAGTTGAGTGATGGTTCTGCATAACGATTTTCGCACAAGTTCCGTCAAAACGGTTGTGTTCTTGGTCTTTGAGGCATGTTCAGCTAAAGATTCAAGTATGGTTGTTAATTCGCGAATGGGTATTTTGTCTTTTAACAAATTTTTGAGCACTCGGTGGAGTGTTCCGATAGGCACCAATTCACCGACAACTTCCCCGACCAATGACGGCTGGAAGTTGCGGAGACGGTCGAGGAGAACCTGAACATCTTCCCTCGTGAGCACTTCATCTGCATACTTTTTCAGAGTTTCTGATAAGTGTGTTATGAATACCGATTCCGGGTCGATAACAGTGTATCCGTTCAATTCAGCAGATTCTTTTTTATCAGGTGTTATCCATAATGCCGGCAAGCCGTAAACGGGCTCGGTGGTTTGTTTGCCCTTGACTTTATTTTGTATTGTCCCCGGATCCATGGCAAGAAACATACCCGGCTCAAGGTCTCCGCTTGCCACCGGTATATCGGAAAGTTTTATCTCGTAGGCCGTTGCCTCAAGCGCAATATTATCTCGTATGCGAACCAGAGGTATAACGATTCCCAACTCCCGTGCAAACCTTCTTCGTAAGGCGCCAATACGCTCAAATACGGAGCTGGTTTTGTTGGGATCAAACAATGTTATCAACCGTACGCCAACGTTCACCGAAACCCTGTCAACGTCGAGCAAACTCTCAACCGGCTCTTTTTCAGCCCTTTCTTGTAAAGACGGTTCCTGTGTCCTCTCTTCGGTCGCTTTTTCAGATTTACTGACCACTCTGCCTGCAAGAAATGCACCCGCACCTAAAAGAAGAAACGGAACCACCGGTAGCCCCGGTATGAACGCAAATGCGGTAATAATTATGGAAGTCATCATCCACGGCCTGCCGGTCCTGAGAAACTGTCTTGAGAGGTCCTGCCCAACGTCATACGTTGATGAGATTTTAGTAACCAAAAAACCAGAGCTTATTGAGATAATCAACGACGGTATCTGGCTTACAAGACCGTCACCGATGGATAGTATAGAATATGTTTTGACAGCAGTGCCAATGGTCATCCCCCGTGAATAACCCATAGCTATGCCGCCGATTATATTGACAACGGTTATTATCAGGCCCGCTTTTGCATCACCCCGGATGAATTTGCTGGCACCATCCATGGCACCGTAAAATTCGCTTTCCTTTACAATCTTGGCCCTCCTTTCGTTTGCCTGCGCCTCGGTGATGGCACCTGCGTTAAGGTCGGCGTCAATAGCCATTTGTTTGCCGGGCATTGCATCAAGCGTAAACCGCGCGGAAACTTCACTTATTCGCTCCGCTCCCTTTGTAATTACCACAAACTGAATTACGACCAAAATCAGGAAAATGACTAATCCCACCACAAAACTATTGCCGGCGACAAGGCCGCCGAATGTCTGAATGATTTTCCCCGCATCGCCGTTGAGCAGAATCAGTCTCGTGGAAGCAACATTAAGAGAGAGCCGAAACAGCGTTACAAAAAGCAACAGGGAGGGAAACGCAGATAGTTCGAGAGCTTCTTTGGATGATAACGTTACTATCAAAACAGCTAAGGATAAGGAGATGCTGCAGGCAAGAAGCATGTCCAGTATCGGAGTGGGAAGTGGAATCAAAAGGGTGGCCAAAACGGTGGCTATGCCGAAAACCAATACAGCATCACTATGTCTTGATGCGGCCGAATTTTTCATTTTTCCCGAATCCACCAGCTAATTTACGCCTCGCTTTCTTTTGGAGCCGAATCGGTGAGAGCCAGTATCTGCTTTACCCTGACAGCAAACTTTTCATCAACCACCACTACATCACCGGTGGCAAACTTAGTATCTTTGAGATATATATCTACCGGTGCATCAACCGACTTTTCGAGCCTTAGTACCGAACCGGGGCCGAGCTGAAGAAGACGCCTGACGGATATGTTTGCATCGCCTATTGCAACCGTAATGGGCACATTCATGTCCAGTAAAATATCGACATTCCCACTTGCGGATGTTTCTTGAGTGTCGGCAGCTTCAGAAAGTTCTACGGATTGTGCCTGAGTCTTTGAGCTCTCGTTTCCAGAATCATTTTGCTGGTCCTGCTTTTCTTCTACGGCTTGGGCTGTATTTGCCATTTCTATTCCCTTCTAACCATAAACTTTGAGCAAATTCATTAACATCTTCCAACTTTACTATACGACTCTTTAGGTGATAACCAACGCCTTGTTACCATTTGACCTTGCAAGTCGGCCTCGCAAAAGTCGCTGTCCCTGTATAACCACCTCGGCGCCTTCGCCAACCTTTTTGTTAAGTAGTATTACATCGTTGACCCCAAGAGTCATTATTTCTTCAAAGGTAAGCATTGCAGAACCCAGATAGATAGTTGCGGGTACCGATATCTGCTGCAGATGGTCAATAATACACTGTGAAACCTCATTGGCTGTCAAAACGCTGCCTGCCTGGTCGCTTTTTCCTGCGACAGCATTTAACTGAGCACAGCAAATAAGAACGCAGGCCAAGTCGCCGCTTTCAGATTGTTCTTTTTCGAACTCAAAGGTTATTCTGCAGAGCTGCTCGGCAGCTTCAAGTTTAAGGGGCATCTTGCCCTGGATGATGCTCTTGCCGGGCTTGAAGTTGCAGCTCTTATCGCTTTCGAGGAGGCCTTTAACAAAGACCGAAGATGTGTCCAGCAAGAGCGATTCCTCAAGTTGAGAAAGACCTCTGTCGGAATCCTGCTGGGGCTCGGAATCACCAAGCAGTTGTGTGACCCATGCAAG
>QNBT01000294.1 GCA_003644205.1 Planctomycetota bacterium
CCGACTCCAAGATTTTTAAGAAACTTGCGTCTGTTCATTTTATAACCCTCAAATAAATTTTTCTGATATTTCTCATATAACATCTTGCTATCGTTTCTTTTTGTTCTTTTTTCTAAGATGCTTGCCCTGATGCTCGAAAGCTTCCATCTCGGTCGCCTGGCCCTTATCTCCCTGTTGAGCCATCCACTTATAAAGTTTTTTACGGAGCTGTTTTTTTACCTTGGCATACTTCGGGTCGCCCGCAAGATTGTTCCACTCATACTGATATTTAAAACAATCATAAAGCTCCTCAGCGGGCCTGTTCACGTGTCTCGGGCGTATCCACCCAATACGGAGGCAGTTTAAGTTTCTCGGCCTTATATCTGCTTGCATCGCCTTTGTTATGGGGGCTATGCGGTTCGTTGGAGCAGGCAAACAAACAGAACGGCTTATCTTCGGTCTTTGCACTGGCAATGAACTGTTCAACCGCTTTCATGTCCGGGTTTTTATTGCCGGGCAGATACTCAAAAGGAAAGACCTTTTTGGGGCTGATATGTCTTTTACCGCTTAGTGCAACTCTGTAACCGAGAGGTTTTAGATAGTGGACGATACTTTTGGTCCCGGCCTTGGCAAAAGTATGGTTAGGGTAGGCGCCGCTTTTTACCGGATACAAACCTGTATAAATATTGTGCCGGGTAGGCGAACACATCGGAGCCGCCTGGAAAGAATGCGTAAACTGCATCCCCTCTTTGGCAAGCTGGTCGATATTAGGCGTATGCGCCTGGCCGCCATAACACCCGATGTCACGGAATGTACAATCGTCGGCAAGAATAAACAGGAAATTCGGTTTGTCCGCATCGGCTGCTTCCGGCAAAGATTCTTTCGCAGTGCTGGATAAACAGCCGCCGGTCAAAGATGCAACCCCGACGGCACCAATTAATTTTATAAAATCACGACGTTTCATTTTCGCTCCTTAAAGTACCTGTTCATCTGCCTGTGTTCTCAATCCGGCATTTCATATTTACAAAAATTTAACCTATTAAACATTAAGAGGCTGTAACAAAACCTCACCGGTCATTTCGAGCGTAGTCGAGAAATCTGTTAAAATAAGTCCGCGAAGCGGCTCCTTAATTTCCATGTTAGGTTTTGTTACATGCTCTTATAATTAACCCTTCCTAACCATCCGAAGGGAACTGTTGCTTTCGCCAACATCGCTTTTGCGATTTCGTCGCGTTTTGCCCGGCCGAACAGGAGAACTACGAGCTTTAAGGCAAACTCCAAAGCCGTACCGGGACCCTGGCTGGTAATACAATTGCCGTCAACAACGACCCTGTCGTCGACTCGGCCCTCAAAGTCCATATCCGGCGCCGGATAGCCGGTGGCCTTTTGACCATGAAGCAGGCCGTGAGGCCACAGGACGACGGCTGGTGTCGCGCATATTGCAGCATAGAGCCTGCCGGAAGCCCTCTGGCGTTTTAACATTTCAATAAGCTCGGCGCAATCTCGTAAATGCTCGGCGCCGCCTAAGCCGCCGGGCAGGGCTATCAAATCATACTCGATATCCGTGCAATCGCTAATCAGGGCATCAGCGGTAATTTTAACCGACCTGCTGCAGATAACATCCGGATTTCCAACCGCCGCCACGGTAACTTCGGCGCCGGCCCTTCTTAAAACGTCGATTATCGTAATAGCCTCAAGCTCTTCGGTTCCGTCAGCTATTGCTACCAACACATTCTTTGCCATTGTAGTTTCCTCCTGTTAATCCAGGTTTTATTACAAACGTTTTGCCTTCATCCTGACAATATCTTTTTGGCCGTGGCGCAGTCTTTTGCGATTTGCTCGGCGAGTCGGTCTTTTGTTTCAAATCGCTGCTGCGAGCGGATTCTGGCTACGAAATCCATGGCCAGCCATTTGCCGCTCAGGCCTTCAACCTTGTCCTCGAGGATATGGGCCTCGACAAGAAGTGGATGGCTGCTGACGAACGTCTTCGCCCTGCCTATGCTGATGGCCGCAGGTCTGGCCCGGCCGGGCGCACATACATCATCCAGGGTGTCACCTGTTTCTACAAGGCCTGCATAAACGCCCTCGGCGGGTATGATTTGTTCGTCCGGCTGAATGTTGACCGTTGGAAAGCCCATTTGTTTTCCCACGCCTCGTCCGGCAACGGTTGGACCCACCAGTCTATAGGCCCGGCCCAGGACGGCTTTGGCTTTTGAGACGGTGCCTTCTTCAAGAAAAGAACGCACGATAGAACTCGAGCACGTAAAGGTACTGTCTCCTGTTTTTATTTCTTTTGCCGGTACAACGACGACATCAAAGCTGCGGGTGGCACCCATCTCCTTCAGTGTTTGGGCGTTGCCGCTTCTGCCGTAGCCGAAATTGAAGCTTTGCCCCTCGATGATAACCTTGGGCCTGATATGCTTCATGAGAAACCGGTCCACAAAATCGGCGGGTGAAAGGTTCAGCAAGTCGAAGCTGTCTTTGAGAATAATCAGGCAATCGACGCCGAGATTTTCCAGCAGACGTTTTTTTATGGGCATTGGAGTAAGTATCCGCGGCGCCATTTCAGGGTGAAGTATTGCAGCGGGGTGTGGCTCAAATGTCATCACGACAAGGGTTTTTGCACCGGTGAGCCCGGCTGCTTTCTGCGCCTCTTTGATGATTCTTTGATGGCCGAGATGTACGCCATCGAAGTTGCCTATAGTGAGGACACAACCTGCGGTTAAGGATTTTGCCGATGCTATGGATTCAATAATTTCCATCTGAGCTCACAAGCCAAACAATAGAACGCTTTTAATCCTACAACGCTGCTTAGATTTATTCGATAATGATAACCTTTTGTTACATAAAATGTAATGTTATGTTGATTACATCCAAAAAGGGCGGCCAATAAAATTTCTGAAGGACTGTTTTGTAAAAAAGAAAGGGGACACCTTTCGGCATCCCCCTTCCGGAGGGGAGAAAAATGCATTGATATATATCTTACGCCTTCTGAGCTGGAAATGTTTGTTTTACCGGCCCATCAACGTAAAACCTCGTCCCTTATGGGGGGTTCTACCCGCTTCCGTTGCTCTCGCCCCGATCCCCTTATCTTTACTTCTTGCATTTTATACAGGCCGGGCAAAATTTGCAACTAAAAAATTCTGACATTGTAAAAAAATCTTATTCATCTCGACCTGTACGGTTAGTACCCGCACACATCCGAGGGATTTACCCGGCCGCTGCCGGACCTGTTTCAGCGGTCCTTCTTGTAGAGGTTGTCGTAACCAGTGGGGTGATTATCACAGCGATAAAGAGGTATCGCGGACCGATTACGGCATTGTTTGGGTCGGATTGTTTACGGGCGGCATTTTTCGCACGGGCGATAGCCCTTGCTGATCGCCTGCCTGGCACTTGTGAATGTAACAAGCTCGCCGGTGTTGATTTCCGCTGCCAGCCTGCATGAAGGATTGTGATAAATTTTGTCATATTTCGAGCCGACATAAAACATCTCGGCGGGGGCGGCCTGTTGTGCGGCAACTTTGTCCTGTAATGAGGCCTGTCTCATCCGGCTGAGGCGCATCGCCAGCAAGCCCAGACAAATCACGGCGATACAAATAATTATAAATCGTGTCGCTTTGCCATTCATATCAATCCACTTCAAATAAAGCAGGACTCAATAAAGACCTGTGGTAGCGATTCAGGGAAATCCATTGCGTCTGGCCTAATATAACAAAAAGTGGTCGCTTTCTCAAGGTAAATTTCCGCCAAAAATCAGCAGCGTACTTCGACCGGCTGCGTCGGTCTCGGGCCGACGAGAGGTTATTCGGATAGGCTCTAATCCTACAACGCCATTTAACATTAG
>QNBT01000295.1 GCA_003644205.1 Planctomycetota bacterium
GGGCACCGATATTCTATTGTTTATGGAAATCTCAGTTAAAGCTATACACTTGGGAGCACTTATGCCGATTTTGTTGGCCGCTGCAACTGAATATGGCGGGTACATCTCTCCGATAAAGGTTGGTGTCTTTGTAGCCCTGTTCTTCGCATGGATGCCGCTCGTAAGATGGGTACACACCGACGCAAAGGCCGTTAGAACTAAGGTCAATACCTGGACCGCCGTCATCGCTTCAACCGGAGCAGGTGCCATTATAATCTGGTTGCTCGCTCCTTTTTTCGTCATCGGGCTGCTCTTTTACCTCATCGCCGTCGGGGCAACCGCCATGGCCTACATCGTACACCGAAACGCAAGGGTCGCTGACTTCGAGCGGGTCCTTACCATAAACCACTTCAAAGGAATCTTTGTTGACGAAAAGAAGAAAATCGCCGCCGCCACAAAGGGAATATCTTTCATCACGGCAAACGAAAACAAAGCGCCCCTCCCGGAAGCAAAAAGCCCCGAAGCATTCGGCTATAAGACCGCCTGTGAAGTCTTTGAAGATGCTATATGGAGGCGTACCAGCGACGTCCTCTTCCAGCCAAACCCCCAGGGCTATTCTGTTACTTACAACATCGATGGTGTGCCCTCGAAGCAGCCCCAAAAAACCAAGGAACAGATGGAGTACTTCATACATTACCTCAAACAACTGGCCGACCTTGATATTAACGAACGACGAAAACCACAAACAGGAAACTTCAAAGTCATTAAAAATAAAAAGGAGTTTAAGTGGCAAATTACCACCGCCGGTTCAACCGCCGGTGAACAGGTCAAGCTCACAAAGCTCGAAGCCTACAGTCTTATGAACCTTGAAGACATCGGTCTCGACCCCGACCAGCTCCTCCATCTAAAGTCAATTCGAGATCTCGATAAGGGCATATTCATAGTATCAGGGCCCAAAAAAAGTGGAGTAACCACAACCTTTTACGCCCTCCTCAGAAACCATGACCCTTTCTTAAACGACATAAACACCCTCGAAAGACACCCGGCTGCTGAACTGGGCAACATTACGCAAAACATCTACTCCTTGACGGACACCGGAATCACCACCTATGCCAAAAAGCTCCAGACCGTCCTCAGAACCGCTCCCGATATCGTCGGTATTGCCGACTGTGAAGACGCTCAATCCGCTCAACTTGCATGCGCCGCCGCACGCGACGGAAAAATCGTCTATGTTACTATCGAAGCTGCCAACGCAATCGGAGCACTCGGAAAATGGCTGAAATTCATCCCGGACAAAAACTTGGCTATCGAAAACCTCATCGGAATACTTTGCCAAAGGCTTACCAGAAAACTGTGTGACGAATGCAAACAGGCCTATCAACCCAAGCAGAACCTTTTCAAAAAACTCAACATCTCCGCCGACAAGACAAAGCTCCTCTACAGACCCGGAGACGTCCAATACGACAAGCGTGGCAGAGCGATACCCTGTGAAAACTGCCAGGGCTCCGGCTTTTTCGGAAGGACCGGCATCTTTGAGGTCGCTATCATCGATGACCAGATAAAAACGGCTATGAAGCAGGCAAAATCCCTCCGCGAGATATCTTCACACTTCAGACGTTCCGGTATGCTCTACATGCAGGAACAGGCCGTCAAGAAGGTCGCCGAAGGGATCACTTCGATCAATGAGGTGATCAGGAAATTCTCGGCGGTAAAGAAAGAATCCAGGCCCGGGAAATGATATGATGAAAAAGCTGACAGTAAAAAGTATAGTCAATCAGGAGAGAACATGTTTGCCGCCGGCGCTCTAATAATGATTACCATTTTGTGCATGGCTCATCTGTATCTTAAGAGTACCACTCTGAGGTCCTTTGCGACGGCGATTGCAACCGTCGTTGCAGCCATCGCGGCACTGGGCTATTATGAGGTTGCGGCAGACATGCTGATTTCGAAAGCCCGCGGCGGACAGTGGATGCAACCGGTCATCTTTGCAGGCATCTTTCTTACCGTGCTTGTTGTTACCAAAACACTCGCCGATTTTCTTCTGCCCCGCAGTGTTGAATTCGGGCAGCTATCGGCCCACATCGCCGGCATTGTGTGTGGAATTATCGCCGGCGTCGTCATAACCGGCGTTCTATTCATTGCTCTGGCCCTGAGTCCCCTTGCGGACAGGTGGCCTTACGCCCGCTTTGAGAAGGACAATATCAACCTGGCCGGCGCGAACAAGCCGCTGCTGAATCCCGACGGCATCGTGGCAGGTGTGTTCAGTTGGATCAGCAAAGGTTCCATGAGCTCTGAGAAGAGTTTTTCCGTCTATCATGCCGACTTCATAGACCAGCTCCATCTGAACCGCCACAAAGCAAGTGACGGTGTTTACATGATAACCGCCGCCGATTCGATTGTTGTGCCCAAAAAAGACGGTGTCCGCATAGTAGATATCGACCAGCGCAGCTACACCATCGTCAGGATGGGCATAAAAGAGGGCGAAATCGACCGCGGCGGTGCAATGGACAAAGACGGAGACGTCTCGTTCACTTTTTCACAGGTAAGAATTTTATGCAAGAAAAAGGACCTGGCTGCGGATAGTACCGGCAATGCACGGCCAATCTATCCCGAAGCCCAAATTGTGGATAACGAGTTTATACCCGCGCGCCTCAGCAGGACCGTCAGTGTTTCGAGAGGCGCATTCGAAAGTGTTTCGGGCTATGGCAGGGTGGCCTGGATTGACCTTGCCTTTAGCGTACCATCCGATATGAGACCAATCCTGCTCGAATTCAAGCAAAACGCCGTCGCCCAACTGCCCAAGGCCGTCGTCGGCACCGCCGAAATAGATGTCTTCACAGATACCGAAGACCAGGGATACGAAGAAGACGAGTACTACGAAGAACAAGAGGGCCGGGGCAGAGGCAGAAGAAGTCGTTAGTATCTCGTGAATAGTATCTGGTATTTAGCCCAAGTTACGCAGTTATGATGTTGGATGGGGCTTTTTGATAGCGCCAAGAGCTATTTTTGCAAAAAGTCTTCACTACATTTGCACTATTTCGTCTATCCGCCGCAGTCGTTGCGGCAGAGTCAGGCTTTTCCATAGTACATAAGCCAAAAGGCAGACCAGGATATGTGCTTTGACCCTATCAGCTTTTTGATGCCAGATCGGGCGAATAACCAATTCGTCTTTGGTAATACGGAAAGCCCATTCAGCTTCAGTCAGTTGGATATATCGTTTCCAAAGTGTTTTTGGATCAACATCGGTCAGATTGGTTCGCAAAAGATAACAGTCTTCGGACATGGGCCAGTTGAAGGTCTTTCAATCGACCGTTTTTGGCAGAACATTGTATTTTTTCTAACGCCACTTCCATACGGTCGATAAATCGTTGGTGCCACGACCCTCCGACATTCTATCCGATAACAGCTTGTCAAGCCCAAGCAATCTCCATAATCCCAACGCCAACCACACATCACCAAAATCACGGAGCCTTTCAAGGCGAACGCCTTTAAGATTGATCTCGACAGGTTCATCGTCTTTGGGATCATCATAATGAGGCGGATTAAACAACGATTGCCGTGGACGAGATTTTTTATCCAGCTGTCTGCCTAACTGCGCCCAACCGCTCTGCTCATTGCTTTTGAGTTCGCCCGGATATGCTACTACTCTCTGACGGGAGCCACAAGCTGTGCGATAGGATTCCACCAGCGCCCAATATATGTGTTGCTTGCCGTTCTTTTTGCGTTTGCACCGCCGTAAAAACATATACCATCCTTGACTGTCAATATGATCAACATCTGAAAGAATCGCATATTCTTACAACGATGCAAGGGGGTAGGTCTTCACTAC
>QNBT01000296.1 GCA_003644205.1 Planctomycetota bacterium
CTTCAAAGCCATCGGCCCCAAACTCCTGCTTAACTGCGTCAGCCAGTAACTGATTTTTCACATTACAAACCGCATCAATACCGACCTGCCCGGCAATATCCAAACGATAATCACTTATGTCTGCAATTAAGACCTTATTAGCTCCGCGGCATTTACAGGCCTGTGCTACGAAATTGCCGATCGTTCCGGCACCTGATACCACAACATTTTTGCCTTTTAAGTCGCCTGCTTGTCCGGTCGAATGTGCAGCTACCGCTACCGGCTCGACAAAAACACCCTGCTCGGGGAGGAAATCATCTGGAAGCTTAACTATCTTGTCAGCCTCGGTAACAAAAAGGTCCTGCGCGCATCCCGGAGCCTGGAATCCACGAACTTTCAAAACTTCACAGGCATTGTATTGACCTCGGCGGCATGGCGGGCATGTACCGCAAACTTCCTGTGGCGTCGCGGTCACTTTATCTCCGACACTGACGTGATCAACCCCTTTGCCAACTGCTTCTACAACACCGGCAAACTCATGACCCTGTATCAGAGGATAAGTTACGAATGGATGTTTACCATGAAATACATGGATATCTGACCCGCACACACCGATACGCTGAACACGAATCTGCACCTGTCCAGCCGCCGGGAGGGGCACTTCAACCTGGCCGAATTCAATCACCCCTGGTTTTGACATTACAGCCTGTCTCATATCAGCTTTCTTTCTAACTAAACGAAAATTATAGTTTATAACGACTCATAACAACAAGCTACTTAATTCTTGATCAGACTAATGGTCTGTCACAGACCAATTGATGGGTATCACCTCGGGTGGCACATATAAAGAGCTCTACATCAAGCTAAAAAATCCCTGTTTGCTCAAAAAAGTTTGATTAGAGAGCAATTCTTTCGTTCCAACTGCCTTAAATGACCTTTATTGACTTTGGCGTCCCGCAAGAACTGGGTTCCAGATTTTCGAGCCCTCAAACACATTACCGGATGCAGGGGGAATAAGCTGGGGAGTTAACAATGGCAACTGCAAAAAGTGCCGGGCGAAAGGCATGGGATTCTTGCCATAAAGGGGCAAAAGGCACTGCTCGGCAATGCCTTTTCGCCCAATCCTTCGTTGTGCTTGGTCAACGTTGGCGTTTCCAGTCGGAACCAAACCGTTTCACTGAGCCGCCCACCCATCCTCCGCCCGGCGGGGACAATGCAACATGCCATTATTTTAGAAGGAGCTTGAAATACGCTTAGCACTTAGTGTATCGACCTGTGCCAAGCTCGTCCTTTACATACAATCGATGATATGCTCAACCTTGCCCATAATCCCGTCAAATCCTGGTGCCCGCCCAAGCAAATCCCTGTCCTTCGACAAGGTCTTGGTGGGGTATTGTGGTGGAGAATTATAATAGTTCCGGTTAAAAGAGGATATTTCGATAGCCTGGCTAAACCATAAGATTTCCGGATTCCCGCTGGAGTTTATCCTGCACTACGATGCGGGGCAGGAATGACAAAATGACGTTTCCACAACAGGAACTAATTAACTGAGCTGGATATTATATGGTTTTTCGGGTGATTTTTGCGCCTAAGGCATTTAGCTTCTGCTCGATGCGTTCGTAGCCGCGGTCGATGTGATAGACGCGGTTGATGATGGTTGTGCCCTCCGCAGCGAGGGCGGCTAAGACAAGTGCCGCTGATGCCCGCAGGTCGGAGGCCATTACGGGGGCGGCGATGAGCTTCTTTACACCGGCGATAATTACGGAAGGGCCTTCTTTGCGAAGGTTGGCGGCCATGCGGTTCAACTCGGCGACGTGCATGAATCTGTCGGGAAATATCTTCTCGGTGATGACACTGTTGCCGTCGGCTAAGGCTAAAAGCACCATCAACTGGGCCTGCAGGTCTGTAGGAAAGCCGGGATAGGGCTGTGTGGTGATATCTGCGGGTTTAAGCGGGCCGTCGCGGCTTACGACACAACCATTGTCGGTCGGCTCTATTTGGGCGCCGATTCCGCTGAATTTGTCAACAACGGCCATCATGTCGTTGAGCCGGCAGTTTTTCAGTTCAACCCGGCCGGCGGTGATGGCGGCAGCGGCCATGAAGGTTCCGGCTTCGACGCGGTCCGGTATGACGGTGTGCTCAACAGGGCTGAGACTATCAACACCGTCAATTATGAGCCTCGGCGAGCCGATACCACGGATTTTTGCACCCATCTTGTTGAGACAGTTCGCCAGGTCCGCTATCTCCGGCTCACAGGCGGCGGATTCGATGACAGTGGTCCCCTTTGCGAGCGTTGCGGCCATGAGGACGTTGGCGGTGCCGAGGACGGTCGAGCCGAACGGGCCGCCTAAGAAGATGTCCGTGCCGGCAAGGCCGTGTGGCGCCTCGGCGACGATGTAGCCGTTTTCGAGGTGTATCTGTGCACCGAGGCCACGCAGGCCACGCAGGTGAATATCGACAGGTCTGTCGCCGATGGCGCAGCCGCCGGGCATTGATACCTTAGCTTGCCCGCAGCGAGCCAGGAGCGGCCCAAGGATACAAATACTTGCTCGCATCTTGCGGACGGTGTCATAGTGGCCGACGGGATTGTCTATAACGGAAGCGTCAATCCGGAGTTTTGAGCCTGCATTTGATTTGACCTTTGCACCGAGGCTGCGCAAGAGTTTTGCCAATACGGAGATATCGGCCAGATTCGGAGCGCCTCTGATAATGGATTTGCCTGGGGCCAAAACGGTAGAAGCCATTATGGGCAGGGCGGCGTTCTTGGAGCCGCTGATATTGACGGAACCTTCGAGCTGGACGGGGCCTTTAATTTCAAATAAATCCATAACACTCTTCCTTCAGCATCTGTGAGCATCTGGGACAGGCACCTGTTTATTCTTGTTTTTAGGCGGAAAATAGACAAAAACAGGTAACTGTCCCAAATACTAATACTTTGTTGTTAGTTCAGGTCTTCGTTTTTCCAGTATTTGGTTCCGGTGACGGTTGCCTGCAGAGCCAGACCGGATTCCGTCATAGCATATACCTCGATGTCGGCGGCGATGTCTCCTTCTGCACTTAATTCGCCACCGGTTTCGCCGGCTTTTGCCGCGGCATCGGCGTGGCCGCCGAATTCCCAGCCGCTGGTGACAAATTTATTAAGGGCTTCTTTGGACTTGAATATCAAAACCTGTCTGTAGTCTTTGACGCCTAATCCAAGGCCAATACCTCCCAATGCCATCTTCATGTACGTCTTACGGCCTGTGGAATTATCGACAACGACACCGTATCCTCCGCCGGCGCTTGCAAAAATGACATTAACGTTGGCATTGGCAAAAACACCGTATCCCGCGGCTTTTCTGATTTTATCTCTCGTCGCGGGCTGCTCCTGGTAAAGCCGTTGAAGAGTCTGGGTTTCCATATCGACAATAATTTTTTGTCTTTGGGGAACCGTGAGTTTTGCACTTGGCCCACAACCTGATGCGAAGGTCAACATCATTACGACAACCAAAATTGAAAATACCGTAGTTTTCATTTTTTCATCCTTAATAAAAATGACTCTTGTCAATTCTTACCGAGCGTGAAAAATCCGTTCCCGCCTCATGCTATTTTATCATTCCGGCAGGATATCGCAAGATTTCATTCTTGTAATGACCCATTTTTGAGCCGGCTTCGTACACAAGGCCCCAGTTCCCTCCCAAAAAAGGAAAAAAGCGAAGAAAATCAAAAAATTTATTAACGTCCCAAAGTTTGGGGGTAATCCGGTTATTCCCTTTCCAAACAAATAATCGCGTTTAACGCTTTATCAGCTACCGGCAGCATAACAAACCTGTAAGTTCTCTTGTGCCC
>QNBT01000297.1 GCA_003644205.1 Planctomycetota bacterium
CCCTCCAGCTTTGCCCCCGTCTGTCGGCGAGCGAAGAATCTTGCCGGCAGAACCTTTGTATTGTTCAACACCACACAGTCGCCCGGGCCAATATATTCGAGAACATCTGCAAACCGCCTGTCCAAAACCGCACCCGCCTGCCGCTCCATCACCAAAAGCCGTGATGCGCCTCGCTTCTCGGTCGGGCTTTGCGCAATCAACTCATTCGGCAAATCATAATCTAAGCATTTTGTCTGCATAGCCAAACGTTAATCCCTCTCGCAATGAATTGCCAGAGATTTCTCCACGAACTCGTGCCCTTCCGATGACTCACAAAACTTTTCAGAAATCACAAGTTTTTCACAGCCTACGGGCTTGAAGTTAACTTGCCCTTTTGATTTACCGATAGCACAATAGCAGTGGGATGTGTTCACAGAGCTTAGAGGAAAATATCATGGCACCAACTCGGTCGTTTGAACAGGTAGCCCAGGCAGTAAACTCTTTGACTAAGTCGCAGCTCAAGCGCCGTCTGCTCAATTTCAAAGGCCGTTTCAAGCTTGACTTCACCGATAAATATCTCGACGGCCTGACCGTCGAAAAACTCAAACACATCCTCCTGGCCGCCCTGCTGACAACCACGAAAAGCCATTCTTAAATTCCCTGCCCCATTTTTCCCTTATTCTGCAATAAAATCGCTTTACAGTACGTCTAAATCAGTGTCAACTGGTTAAATATGGAAGCGCGCCAAGACCTAAAAGAGATAATTGCCAACTGTCAGGCCGGCAGCAATGAGGCGTTTTCCCGGCTGGTTGATTTGTACGCAAGTCGTTGTTACAGCTACTTTTATCGGCTGACCGGCAACGCGACCCAAAGCAGCGACCTGCTTAGTACGCTGTTTTTGAAACTTGTCGAGAAGATAGGCACCTTCAGACTTGCCACCGGCTCTTTTGAAAAATGGTTATTTACCATCGCGTCCAACATATTTCGCGACCATTTGAGGCGCAAATACCGGCAACAAAAGCTGCTTCAGGGCAAGGCTGAAGAGTTAGAGCTTAAGGCCGCTGCCACTCGGACCAAAGCCGATGAAGAGATGATAGATGAACTGCAGGTCCAAATGGCTAAGCTGGACGCTGAGACCGCTGAACTGTTGATGTTGCGTTTCTATGGAGGATTAACCTTCCGCCAAATCGCCGAGATACGTTCTGAACCGGTCGGAACCGTCCTCTCAAAGGTCCACCGCGGACTGAAGAGATTAAGAGAACTAATGGGACACCACCGTGACTGAGAATAATGAAAACTTAAATGAGCTATTGTCAAGGTTTCTTGACGAGCGCCAGACCCACGAAGCCGCCGAGGATTTCAGGGCGGGGGAAAAACTCCTGGCCTCCTTTCCTGTGCCTGCTTGCGACCAGGACGTAATTAACAGCATAAAGGCACAAATCAAGGTGCGCCTGGAGGCCCGGAAGAGGCAAAAGTTGATTAGGTCGATGTTTCATCGAGTCGCCGCTTGCGCGGTAATCATCGTGCTGGCCATAGCGGGGGTAAAATTCTTTCCTGAACCCAAGCGCGAGCGAGTAACTGTCAGCAAAGCCGGTTCCGACTTCATCTGGGACGATGAAATCGGCACCGGAAGCGATGAGCAATTTGCAGCTTTGACAGCCAAAATCGATGAAATCCAGGCCAGCATGCTCGCCATCAGGTTGGATGAGAATGGAGACGAGGGTGGCACGATCCTAACAAATTTGGAAGTGGAAATAAGCGAAATTAACGGAGATTTCTGGAAAGGGTAAAGAAATGGAAGCACGAAAAAAAATCAACTATTTAATGGCAGCAGTTCTGACAATACTCATATCGTTCATCCTGATGGTCGGTGTAAGCTACGGAGCCAAAAAGCCGTCACCTAAGCCGTCGGACGAACCAAAGTACAGGCAACTGACTAAGAAAAAGGTCGATCAGTTTCTCCAAAGAGTCAAAAAGAACACCCCAAAACGAGCAGCCCGACTCAAGCGCCTCCGCAAGGACGACCCCGCCAAGTTCAGAGAGACCGTTCGTAAAGCACTGAAAGCAGGAGTTGCCAAACCCGGAGCTGATACGGAAAAAGCTGCGAACCCAAAGGGTCGCAGAGGTAAGCCGCGTAGATTCGCACAGATGGGCCGGCCCGGAGGCGGTCGCGGAAGAGGTGAACCATCTGCAGAAATGGGACCGCGCAGAGGCGGGCCCGGCAGAAGCGAGCAATTCAGCCAAATGGGCTGGCGCCGAGGTGGCCGCGGCAGAGGCGGACGATTCGCGCAGATGGGCCCGCGCCGAGGCGGTTGCGGAAGAGGCGGACGATTTGCGAAGATGGGTCCGCGCGGAGGTGGTCGCGGAAGAGGTGGGCGATTCGCCCCGATGAGCCGGCCCGGAGGCGGTCGCGGAAGAGGTGGGCGATTTGCGAAGATGGGTCCGCGCGGAGGTGGCCATGGAAAAGGTGGGCGATTCGCCCCGATGGGCCGGCGTAATAACAACCACCCCAGAGGCAGGCGATTCGGTCGGACAGGACACCCGCGGCCCGATGAATCAGATATATGGGGTGATGATGACTGGTACTGGTAGCAGGCAAGGATGAATTTCCTGGGTTCATGCAGATTTATGGAAAGGATAGAGACATGACAATCCGAATACGGAGGTGGCACTTGGCCGCGGTTCTTGTAGCAGCAGTAGTGCTCTTGAGCATAACACCCGCAATGCAGGCGGCCAAGGCCGAAGAAGACATTTGGTCGGATAAACCGACTGGCATGCGACAACGGCCAAGACTCAGCGAAGTGAAATTCGAGGAGTTCCTCGACCGGCTCGCCAAAACTGATCCCGAGCGTGCCAAGGAATTGAGAAAGCTCAGAAAGGATAATCCAGAGCAATTCCGCAAAGAAGTCCAAGAGGCTTTTGCCGAAAGACGCCGAATGGGAGACCGCCTGGGCGATGAGCCTCGTGGTCAAGGTAGAGGTAGTGGGCGCTCAGGACCAGCGACAGGACCCGGCCGTATGCAAGCCGGAACCGGACCAGACCAACAGCGTGGGCCTGGAGTTGGACGCAGCGACAGGCGCGAACGATGGAGGAAACACATTGAGACGAGACATGATGAATACATCAAATGGCTCAAAAAGAACTTCCCCGCTGAGGCCAAGAAACTGGCCAAACTGCGCGAAAAGGACCAGGAGAATCCCGAGGCATACTTCAAACAGGTTATGGAAAGCAGGGCCAAGTTTGGTGAAATAATGGAGGCCGAGGAAAGAAATCCCGAACTGGCCAAGATTCTAAAGGAAGAAATCGTACTAAAAAAAGACCGCGACAAACTTCTGGCCAGAATCCAAACGGCCAAGGGCAAACAACGCCAGGACCTAATCCGGAAACTGGAGGAAGCTGTCAATACAAGGTTTGACCTGATAGTAAGAAAGAAACAACTGCGCTACGAATACCTCCTCAGAAGGCTCGAAAGACTACAGAAAGAGGTTAAGCAGCGCGAAGCGGAGGTGGAAAAACTGAAAAACAAAAAGGCCCGGCTCATCAAGGAACGACTCGAAGAATTAACCAGCAATGCCGAAAAGATTAACTGGGACTGAGTGCAGAAGACTCAAGTCCCGCGATGCTGGTGCTTTGAGGCTTGGCGCAGTGTATTTTTTTCCTTTCGGGTCAGGCTGGCAATACCGTGGGAATGAACCTTATCAAGGATACGGTCAACCTCCGCCTGGAATGCACGTTGTCGGTTTATATCGCTTTCCCACCTGATGGGCCTTCGTGGTCTGTTTGCCGCATACCGCTTCCAACGCGGCCACAGTACATACGCAGC
>QNBT01000298.1 GCA_003644205.1 Planctomycetota bacterium
CACTCTCCTGGTGAACTGATCGCCACGTATCCTGAAGATATTAAGATGTTGGTTATAGGCGGTAAGATGGACGGTAGCGATGACCTGCGACAAGGCGGTCTTGATGACATACGCATCTATAATTATGTATTGGAAGACTATGAAGTTGCAGAACTGGCTGCTATGGGTGAATCCGTCGCGATGGTTTATGCAGGCAGCAGTTTTACTGTCGAACCGAATCAATTGCCGGTTCAGTTGGACGGCGCATATGTCAAGCTTGGCCGTGGATCCGATAAAATCAATAAAGGCGACAGCGATAACGATAACAGGATCATGTGGAAAAAGCAAAACGGCCCTGGTGATGTCATATTTGCTAATACCGCCGATCCGACAACCGAAGTAACCTTTACCCAACCGGGAGTATATGAGTTGAGATTGATGACTTATGACCAATTCTGCGGCGGTAGTAATGACCATTATGACTCTGTGATAGTCACGGTTAACCCCGCGACCAACTGTGCGGGTTATCTGGCGCTCGGCGGCGACCCTGAAGATTTTGACGATGACTGCGACGTTGATGTCGACGACCTTATGCGATTGGCTTACGAATGGCTGGACGTTTCATCTCCATAAGGACCATATACTTATGACTAATCGCCATAGGCATAATTATAATAGTCGTGTGGCGGATTCTTAAACGGCAATATAATTAAATTTTTAAAGGAATTGATGATGAAGACAAAAGTAATTTTGATAATGATGTTTGTGGCGGCCGGTTTCGTTGCACCCGGTTGGGCGGAGTTTTCGACAGTTGGGGTGTATGATCCGTTTGACGCCCCCCACTACAATGAAGCCGACCAGAGCTGCGCGTACAACAGCAGCACCGGTGATGCCGATGCGAGCAATGTGATCGATCTTGCGTACATGAAGGCGGCGATCATCGCCGCCTTTGATCCGAATATGGGAGGTGTCGTTGACGTTGGAACAACCAGGAGCTTTGACACCAATCTTAATGGTCAGCGAGTAATTCGCGCCAGATACGGCAGCGGTCAGTCCAAGAAACTGGACATTATTAACCTCCTGCCGGTAGGTGGACCTCGAACTCAAGACGATGATGTTGAGACTCCGATATCGGGCCTTTATTCCATTGGTATGGATAGTTCCCTGGGCTTCCATTTCCAGATGGGAGATATCACCGGCGGACTTGAAGGCGAGAAGGTCATCATATTCGGCGGTACGATGTGCGAGGAGATAGACGATCCTGCGGGGATATTTGCGACAGCGACGTTCAGTGACGGCAGTACGGTGACAGCGACGGCTTCTGTGGGCACCAACGGGATAGCAAGCGATCAGGATGCTTTTTTCGGGTTCATAGCGGATCCCAATGAGTACATCACCCATATCCGTGTCTCCACGCCCGGATATTGGGGAGACATGGATGATCTTGGCTTTGTCACTTCCACCGACTTCCCACCGTCCAGCAATGCCGGACCTGATCAAACCGGTGTGCAGTTGTACGATGCCTCGGGGGCAGGTCTTACATTGGCCGGGTCAGTCGATCTTGCTGAGGACGGTGAAAACTATACCTATGCCTGGAGCGGTGGTTTTACCGGCGGAACTACAACAGGGGCCACTCCTACTGTTTACTTTACAGCAACCGGAGTCTATGTATTGACATTGACTGTCACCGGCGACATAAATGGTGAATTAGACTCCGACACCGTAACCATTGAAGTGGTCGAGTCGGCTTCCAATGCCGGGTCTAATCAAACTGTGCCGTTGGGTGACGCCATGTCGCCAGGTGTTACATTGGCCGGGTCGGTCGATGATCCTTATCCCGCTGAAAACTATACCTATAACTGGAGCGGTGGTTTTGTTGGCGGAACTACAACAGGGGCCACTCCTACTGTCACATTTACAGCAACCGGCGACTATGTATTGACACTGAATGTCACCGGCGACGTACAGGGTGCATTAGCCCCCGACACCGTAACCATTCACGTGGTGGTGCCGGTTCTCGATGCCGGAAATGATGTATCGGTGGAAAAGACAATTGCCGCGTATCCTGGCGTTAGGTTAGACTCCACGATCATTGATCCTAATAACGGTGAAACCTATACCTATGCGTGGACATGCGTTCCTTCCAATGGTGTAACGATCACTGATGCTGATGAAGCCGATCCTGTTGTCGACTTTCCAGCAGTTGTCCAGGTCTATGAATTGACATTGAATGTCACAGGCAGCCAGGATACTGTTTTAGTTGACACTGTAACCGTTAACGTAACGGAAGACCACGTAATGGTGGCCCACTTTGCGATCGACCCCAATAATTATGACGATGAGAATTATTGGGATTCATCGATCGAAGGCGAACCTAACAACCATGTCTTTATTACCCATACCATAGGCGGTTCAGGTGAAACTGACGGTGTTGTGGATTGTGGTGATGATGATGCGATAAGCAACAGCAACAATCCCCCGCTTATAGTCCAGCTCGATCACTCCATAGGTGGTTTTAACGATGCTGCGCCTCATCTGGACAACCTCAGCGCATCCATTACGGTAGCTTTCTGGATCAAAAACGATTATGGCAGAAAAGTGTGGGCCATCGAAAAAGTCGGCAGCTTTGCGTTTGGTATTGACGATATGGGCGACCTGAGAACCAAACTCTGGTTCGAGGGTGCAGGTGATCCAAATGTTCTGGTCAAATCGAGAGATGGCGATGGTTTAGGGGACGATCTGGAAAACAATGATCTGAAAATAAATGCTGACGGCGATAGTGGCGGTGGTCAGGAAGTCTGGCATCACATCGCCTTTACCTATGATTCTTTCACAGGGTACGTTGAGCAATTTTTAGACGGCGCCCTGATCCGTGAAGAGTTTGTCGATGGGGGATTGCTCGCCACCGATCCCAACGTGTTGGCCATTGGTAAAAATATCACCGACTTTGGCGATAGTGTAGTGGGTTTAAGAGGCGCGATGGATGACATACGCATCTATAATTACCCGTTGGACTACCATGAAATTGCCGGTTTGGCTTCTATGGCCGAAGCGTCTACGTTGGTCTCCGCCGGCGACGATGTTACTGTCGATCCGAATGAGCTGCCTTATGAGTTGGATGGTAAGTATATCAGGCTCGCTCAGGTAGGTCGTGATGAGAAGGCAGTCAGCCCGGGTAATGAGGATAATGAATATTACGTCGTGTGGGAGGACATATCTTCTGATCCGAATTTCCCGGCAATATTTAGCGACCCTGGCGACCCGGAAAGCGATGTAACCTTTACAAAACCTGGAACGTACACGTTGAGACTGGTCTCATTTGACAGATTATGCGGCAGTGATAATGAAAGCCGTAGTGAAATGGAGATCACAGTTCTTCCCGCAACCGATTGTGCAGGGGTTATAGCACTCGGTGGTGGGGATGTTGCAGATCTTGACGAGGACTGTGTGGTTAGTCTGCCGGACCTTGCAGCATTGGCTGCAAAATGGGGCCAGGCTGCTCCATAGAGATCGGCAACTTGTAACTGACGCCATAGATATATGATGGCGTAGAAAAGTAGATTAAAAACTGGGCCGGCTTCAAATAACTGAAGTCGGCCCAGGCTGTTTTAAGCCATATCGTTAAAGCAATACCAATGACAGTCTAAGATCAAATTCAGTTAATTCGAGCCGATTGACCGTTGATGTCATTCCCGCGAAAGCGCCGAATCCAGAAAGCTTATGGTTTAGTCAAGCTATCGAAATATCGGCGTTTTTTAACTGGAATTATTATAAGATGAAGGACCAACTCCCAATGTTGCC
>QNBT01000299.1 GCA_003644205.1 Planctomycetota bacterium
GAATTTTATACCCTTAAGGGTATAGTTCTGTTATCCTGCTGGTAGCTGATAAAGCGATAAACGCAATTGGTTGTTTGGAAAAAGAACAACCGGATTACCCACAAACTTTGGGACGATACTTAATTCTTTATTGGCAGGCCAATATAAAAAATCGCTCCTTGTCCTTCCCTGCTCTCGACACGCACGGACCCACCATGTCTTTTGACAATCCGTTCAAGAATACAAAGCCCAAGCCCGGTGCCGATATTCGGCGGCTTGGTGGTAAAAAACGGCTCAAAAATTTTATCCATGTTTTCATGCTTGATGCCACCGCAGGTATCGGCAAAGGTCAGTTGTATCTGGTCGGGTTGTGTGGAAATTGTAATTGTCATATCTCGCTTTATCTGCCCATCGGCTGCCTGTATAGCATTTTGAATCAACACAAAAAACATTTGCTCAAGTTCAACACTGTTTCCGATGATATGAGGTGGACGACTTTCTACATTAACCGACAAATCAAGCTTTTTCCGGCGTGCATCTTCAGTAAGAAGCCCGGCGATCCTCTCTGCTATTTCCACGAGGTCAATTTCGGTAACATAGACCGGAGACGCCTTGCGGGCGAATCTGCGAAATCGGTCAATCGTGCCGGCTGCCTTTGTAACCTCGCCGAGACAGTCGTCTATGACTTCTGCGACCTTATCGACATCATTGTCGTCCTTTAGGGCCCTGAGACCCTGCTGCAAAAACAGGCGAATAACCGTCAAAGGCTGGCTCAGTTCGTGAGCAATTGTCGCGCTTATCGTACCTAACGAAGCCAATTGTTCGGCCCGGCGCATCTTCTCGTAATGCGAATCCATCTCCTGCTGAATACGTCTTCGCATCAGGGTATTGGTAAATATCTCTGAGATGATCGTCAACATTGCAATGCCCTCTTCGCTCCACGTCCTTTTCCTGAGAACCGAATCAAAGCCCACAAAACCTACGAGCTGGCGATTGTAAACCATCGGTATTACTATAAGCGATTGAATCGACTGGGCCTGGAGAATCTTTTTTTCATTCTTCGCACTTGCCGGCAGCTTTTCAACATCAGGTATATGAATATTCTCGAATTTCGCTAACTTGCCCATCCACCACGGCATCGTATCCACGGGCAGATTCTGCAAATTGTCGATCTGCGATGTAATACCCTCAGCGCACCACTCGTGCGTGTTGCTTGCCTTTCGCCCCTCTTCAAAAAACTGGAATATGTAGCTCCTGTCCACTTCAGCAAACTCGCCCAAAGCCTTAAGAGCCTGATTTACCCCCTCATCTATCTGTTCGGGCAAAAGGTTAATAAACTGTCTCGAAATAGCTGTTATGAGTCGTTCAAATTCCCGGCGACGCTCAAGGGCCAGGGCCACCTTCTTGCGCTCCGTAATATCTATAAATGAAGCCATCATATAAAGCGGTTTTTCCACAGGTGTTTTGACTATGCTCGCCATTATTTGAACATCAACCTTAGTGCCGTCTTTCCTCCTGGCAGACAGTTCCCCTGTCCACTTACCCTTGGCGTGCAGTACCTTCACGACTTCGGCAGCCATATCCTCGAACTGCCAGAATTGGACCACCGGCTTCCCAACAACCTCCTTGAAGTTATCATAACCCCACATCTTCAGAAAAGCAGGATTCACATAAATCAAATTGCCACTGGGTTCGGCAATCGCAATTGCGCTTATCGACGATTCTATAGCCTTGTCTCTTATCCGTAGTTGCTCTTCGGCCTGCTTGCGCTCGGTAATGTCCCGCGCCACGGCTATCGCAAATTGCTTCCCATCAACCATGCCCGGCGACAGCGATATTGCCATGGGAAATACTTTTCCATCACTACGTAACCCGGGAAGCTCCATTACCTTGCCGATTGCTTTGTCCGGTTTGCCCGTTGCAAAATAGCTTTTTACATATTCGTGATGCTGCTGCCGATACTCCTGGGGCATCAGACAATCTACTGACTTACCTATCATCTCCGCACTCGTACGCCCGAACATCTCTTCAGCCGCCGGGTTGAACAGGGTGACCAAACCATCTTCTCCAATCGATATCATGGCATCTTTGGTCGAATTAATGACTGTCTGCAATAAGTTCTCGCTTTCCTGTAGTGTCTCTTCCGTCCGCTTGAAATCGGTGATATCTATGCCTGCGCCTCTGTATCCAAGAAGGTTCCCCTTTTCATCAAGTATGGGAACTCCACTTGTCAACAGCCATATTGTTTTACCGTTCTTGTCCACGTTGCGATTCAGGAATTCCCGGAAGGGCTGTTTTCCCGCAAACACCTCAAACGCCGCCTTTTTCAGCTCCTCCCGCTCTTCAGGATGGAATAGGTCATAAAAATGTTTCTCAAGTACTTCCTCAGGTTTATACCCCAAAATTTTCTCGACGACAGGGCTGGCGTAAGTGTACTTTCCATTAATATCAACCTCCCAAATCCACGCAAAAGCATTCTCTGTAATATCTCTAAATCTCTTCTCGCTCTCTCTCAGCGCTCGCTCTGCCCCTTTGCGCTCTGTAATTTCCAATGTTACCTCGACTGCGCCCGTAACTTCGCCCTGTTCGTTGAGAACAGGACAGCCTTTTATGTGCCAGATTCTACCGTCCGGCGTGGTTGCTTCACCTTGCTCTGGTTTGCGGGTCTTCATACTTTTCTGTACGGGACAAACCAGGCAGGGCTCTTTGCGACCGTACCATATCTCGTAACAGTAACGCCCGACAAGCTCCTCCGGCGACTGGCCCACCGAATCTGCTGCAGCCTTGTTCGCCCAAACTACTTTCAAACTCTCGTCCTGATAACTTATCATCTCCGAGAGACTCCCTAATATCAGCGACTTGTCCCTCTCCGATCCTCGCAATGCCTCCTCGGTATGCTTCCACTTTCCCTCGGCAGCTTCTAACCGCTCCAGACGCCCGCGCAAGGCCGCCATCTCATCAAGTAACTGCTTCCGGTTTTTTTCCGAATCACTCACCAATTATTCCCGATTCTAAATTGACGTAGTTGTTGAAAATCCCTGCCCGTCGAATCTTCACCAGGTGATGTCTTGCCCCCACTGGTTGATACCCCCTGTGTTTGGCTACCGGCACTATAGCCTTTCGTATTTTATCACCGCCCGGTAAAGACCGTTAATGCGCTTGCCATCCACTACCATCGGCGGATACATCTCATTTCTCGGCTGCAGACGAACCTTGTCATCCGCCTCAAAGAAGACCCTCTTGAAAGTAGTCTCGTGTGGTTGGCTGAAACGAACGAAGCAGTCATCGCCGTTGGTTACTTGGGTCGCAGGTGAAAATACGACTATATCGCCCTCCTTGAATTTCGGCTCCATCGAATCGCCCACCACCCGAACTGCAAATGTATTGGGGTCGTGCATATCCGGGCAGCGAACATAATCATCGGAAAAACCCACCGGGTAACCGAGGTCGTCGAAGTCCGTCGGATACCCCGCTGAAACCTTGTTTATAACCGGCACCAATTGCCCCGGTTTCAGCCGTCCCGGTTGTGGCTCGACTTCAAGCTCTTCGGTGTCGAGGATACCTTTAATTTCCTTTGTATTGGTATTCTGTTCAATAACACCCTTTATAATCTGCCGGTATCGGCGGTTCTGGGCGTCTATCTCCTCATAATCTCGACGCACATCCGCCGGCATACGTTCAACGTGCGCGATATGCTGCAAAAGACCGACCTCGAAATCTAAAACCGTCTCCAGTTTCCGCAGGAGATTGTCGCTGGGCGGATTTGTAACC
>QNBT01000300.1 GCA_003644205.1 Planctomycetota bacterium
CAGCTTGTAGATTCGCCCGACCTGCGGCGGCGTTACCATTGCTTCGATGATGTCCCGTGCTTCAAGGTGACCGCTGCCGCCGACACAACTGATAGTAATAGTGCCGTCCTCTTCTATTTCGACTTTGGCGCCCGTCTGCTCCTGGATGCCCTTGACCACAGAACCTCCCGGCCCGATGATCTTGCCGATGAACTCGGGGTCAATCTTAATGATTGTCATTTTTGGAGCGTACACGCTCAACTCGGCTCTCGACTCGCTGATAGTGGCGTTCATGATGTTTAGCAGTTCGAGGCGGGCGGTCCTTGCCCTCTCGAGCGCTTCAACCATGATATTATGAGCGAGGCCCTCGGCCTTTATATCAAGCTGTATGGCGGTGATGCCATCAGCAGTACCAGCGACTTTAAAATCCATGTCTCCGAAGTGGTCCTCATCACCTAAGATATCCGTCAGCAGCTCGTACCTGTCGCCTTCGCCGACCATGCCGATAGAGATACCGGCAACATGTTTTTGTATGGGGACGCCCGCGTCCATAAGGGCCAAACTGCCGCCACATACAGAAGCCATTGAACTGGAGCCGTTCGACTCGGTGATGTCGGATACAATCTTTATAGTGTAGGGGAAATCCTCGACGGTGGGTTTTACCTTCTCAAGTGCCTTCTCAGCGAGAGCTCCATGGCCGATTTCCCGTCTTCCCGGCCCTCTGATAAATCTTACTTCACCAACCGAGGACGGGGGAAAATTGTAGTGGAGCATAAACTTCTGGCCATACTCTTCCTGCAGACCGTCAACGGTTTGTTCGTCGCGTACGGTTCCGAGTGTTACGGAGAGAATTGCCTGTGTTTCTCCGCGAGTGAACAGGGCTGAGCCATGGGCGCGCGGCAGGATACCGACTTCGCATGAAATGGGACGGATCTCGGTATAACTTCTGCCGTCAGGCCTCTTGCCTTCCAACAGCAGCTTTCGGACAACCTCTTTCTCAACCTTGCCGAGAATACGTTTGAAAACGCCCGGCGCACATCTGGGCCTGGCTTCGGCTTCGGATGGAAAGTATTCTTCGGTAACAGCAGCCCTGATTTCCTTAACTGCATTACTGCGCTCGGATTTGACCGGTATGGCGCAGGCCTCGGTGAGCTTGTCGGCAATTTTGTCTCTTACCTCGGCAAGAATATCTTCGTCGATTTCGTGTAGTTCAATTTCCTTGTCAACACCACACTGCCCCTGCAATTCGACTATGAGGTCACAGATGTCGCCGACAATTTTGTGTGCAGCGGTAACGCCTTCGGCGGCAACCGCTTCGGATACCTCGCCGGCGTCCACCTCAATCATGTTGATGGCCTCCTTGCGTCCTCCCAAGATAAGGTTGAAATCACTTTTTTCGCGCTGTTTGTGCGTTGGGAAGACGATAAATTCACCGCCCACTCTGCTCACCCGGCACGCACCGAGTGGCCCAAGAAACGGTATTTTGCTTATCGAAAGTGCCGCGCTTGCCCCAATCATCGCAAGCACATCAGGGTCATTTTCCTGGTCTGCGCTGAAAACGTTTACAAGGATCTGTACCTCGTTGAGATATCCATCCGGGAACAGCGGTCGTATCGGACGGTCAATCTTTCTGGCGGTGAGGATCTCCTTGGTGCTGGGCCTGCCTTCGCGTTTCATGAAGCCTCCGGGAAATTTGCCGGCGGCACTATATTTTTCCCGATAATCGACGCTCAAGGGGAAAAAATCGATGTCCTCAGACCTGGGCGGCGCGGTAGTGGCGGTGGCCAAAACGATTGTCTCACCGTACTGCACTACGACTGCACCATGGGCCTGCTTTGCGATTTTACCGGTTTCAATTGATAATGTCTCGGCCCCAATCTTCTTTTCTACTCTATAAGTCTTAAACATATCTACCTCTTTCTTCTTTCAAAACCACAGCAGCATAAAAATTCCATTACTTCGAATATGCATTGGGATGCGAGAAGCTAAGCAGCGCTCGTGGGCTTACACAACTCATTTTGTCGCCAATGCAACCGTCCGGTGTTGTTATTTGCGTAAGCCAAGCCGGGAAATGATCTTACGATAGCGTCTTACGTCTTTGTTGCCTACGTATTTCAGTAACGAAGACCTTGTGCCGACCATCTTCAACAGGCCACGCCTCGATGCATGGTCCTTCGGATGGGTCTTCAAATGCTCGGTCAGCTCATTAATCCTGCTCGTTAGCAGTGCGACCTGCACTTCCGGCGAGCCGGTGTCGGCATCGCTGGTTCTGTAGTCGCCTATGATTTTTTCCTTCTTTTCCTTCGTCAACATCTTACAAACATACCCTTCTTACACATGCCGGCGCATCTCGTTGCCGGCTCTACACTTACATTCTTCCATCTCTTTACAATCACTATCATTATATCATTATTGAACCATTTTGCAATCAATTTTTCGCATAAATAGCAAATTTAACCTTTTCCCCCCCCCTATGAGTGGCGTCCCTTTCGCCTCTAAGCGAAAGGGATAGGCCGGTTTCGGCCCAAAAACCGCGATTCGGGCCATCCCGGGCGGTTTGAGCACACGCGGGCCACTAAATAGCACAAATGTGCTTTTATGCTCTTATCCCCTCCTCGGCCCGGGCCCGCGGCGGTATTGACAACATCATCCCACTACATTATAACTCAAAAAAGATACCGCAGGTCGAGAATACTTTCAGCACGATTTTTCGCACTATTTGCATTTTCGACCTTTAGCGATTTTCGTAAACTATTGTCGATAAAGAGCCGGAGGAGTGACCGAGTGGCTTAAGGTGGCGGTCTTGAAAACCGCTGTGCCGTCAGGCACCGGGGGTTCGAATCCCTCCTCCTCCGCTTTAATGAAGGGTGATGAGTAATGCGTTGTGCGCTATACGCGATACGTTTTGTATGATGCGCCTTTTGGCCGGGCCCGGGCTGTTTTTGGCGAAAAAAAAATAAATCTGAGCTAAAATTTCCGTTGACAACAAACAAAAAGTCGCCGATAATACAAATATCATGTGTTGTGGTTTATTTGTTTTATTGAGAAAAGGTTGTAACGGGCAAGGAGGTAGGCTGAAAACTTAGTTGAACAGTAGCATTTTTGGCTGCTATAATGAGCGTTAGTGGGGTATATCTTTCCATCTCTCAAGAGTATACTTCCAATAAAAGAATAATGAGAGATAATTAGTTAAGCGGCCTGCAAGCAGGCCAAGGAGTTGTTTAAGTGAGTACAGGTACAGTAAAATGGTTTAACTCAAGGAAGGGGTTTGGTTTTATTGTCCCGGATGACGGCGGCGAGGACTTGTTTGTCCACCACTCGGAGATTCAGACGAGCGGGTATGCATCGCTGGACGAGGGGCAGAAGGTTGAGTTTGAAATCGGCCAAGGCAAGAAAGGCCCATGTGCAACGATGGTTAAGCCCTGCTAACTAACAAGATACCTTGAAAACCGAATGGCCCTGCTAAAACGGCAGGGCTTTTTTATTTTTCATTTCGGAATTGGATGCCGGGGCTTACGCCCCGGCCTACGTATCTTTTGCCCCTTTGGGGCAAAAAAATAGAGAATCAGCCGTGAAGCGACGATAGAAATTGAGTCAAGCGAAGCGGCAGTATAAGTGGTGCGAAATTTCGCCCCCTCCGTGAGGCCCCCTTTTCGGAGAAAAGGGTGGCACCCGCCTTGGCGGTGATAAATGGCGGCTAAATTTGAAGTTTATCGAGTTCGGCCTCGCACATTTTTATTTGCCCCGGGTCTGTTAGCTTCTCTTTGGCG
>QNBT01000301.1 GCA_003644205.1 Planctomycetota bacterium
AGTGCATCCGTAGCCGGTGGAACCACCGCCAACACAGGATTCACTACCATAAAGGATACCAGCAGAAATGCCAGAATCTGGTTAACATAGTAACGTTTCGAGAGTTTTCTTAGACCTTTCATCGTATTTCCCCTTCATTTTATCTAACAACTAATCGTTTTGTTTCCTTCAATACTATATCTGTCCTTAAATCCCGGCCACACAGCCGGGAATTTCTTTTTTACCATCGCAACATTAATCCGACATTCAACCGCCCCTTGCCTTCTCGCGTATCGTCCGTCTTGGCAAGTGGGTAACCATAATACACCGCTCCGCTAAAATTGTCGCCAAGTTCAACAATTGTGCCTACACCTGCAGACATCAACTCTTCATATTCCTTCTCAGTACTTATTCTCGGGCTTTTTATCCTTGCTCGGCCGTAATCAAAGAATACCAGTGGTGCCAATTTCTTCAGGAAGGGTTTCTCATCTTCCTGGACAGCTTCGCTGCCTTCGGTTTTCAGCAATGATTCTTCGTACTTGACAAGGTCGAATTCATACTGAGCCGACGCCAATATGCCGCCGTCCGCAATATATTCATACTCATCGTAGCCTCTAACGCTATACATCCCGCCGAATGAGGTCATCTTGACGGGCACCAGCCTTCCATCGGAGCCAATCCAGCGAAAACTGCCGCTGAGATGGTTGACCTTGTTCTCATCAAGGAACCGGCTGTGATTAGCACGGAGGGTGTAAATAGTAAATTCCGGCTCGGCATTCGTCCGCGCCAGCCCGAACTCGGCCTTTGAAGACCTTCCCCCGCTAAGACTCTCATACCAGTCAGCGGAAATGGCTGTCTTCGACATATCATCAGAACGATGAATGTCAATACCCCACCCGGCTAACCAGAACTTTATATCCGTACCGAGGTAGGTTGGGAATAATGAGGGTGTAACCTTGCTCCTTGTATGTTCAAGGCTACCCTTGGCATCTAAGAACCAGCCATCGTGTTGAAGCACATTATAACGCAGGATACCCCCATAGAATGTTCCTCTGCCGATGAAGTCGAAAATCCCGGTTTCGGGATTGATATCAAACTCGCTGTGCCCGCCGTACACATTAAGACGCAACTTCGGGCCTATCAATGGAAAATCATAACTGCCGTACAAAGAATAGTTGTCATCGAAATCCGATTCCAGCGGAGCCTGGTAGATGGCCGTGAATCTGTCGTCGATGCCTAAAAGATTTGTATTGATAAGACCAATCCTTGGATTCCACTGCCTTTCATTAGTTCCTGAGTTATCAGCCTGTATGAACCAATGCCACGGACTTGCTTCGTAGATGTCATAAGCCACCGCAAGTGAGCCCTCTTGGGCTCCTCCGGTTACCACCGCAGAGACATACCTGTCCGGGTTCAGGTTCAGTAGATTTACAAAGTCGTCGAGTTCTTTCTGGCTTGCGACCTGGCCGACCTCGACGGGTGACCATTCCTGGACATACGAACGCTGAAGATATGGCTCTTCAGTCTTATTCTGGTCGGCATCATATGTCGTAATTGTTACATCGGTTACTTTTGCCTCCAGAACATTTACAGGTAGAATTTCATCGCGCAACTCTGTACCATCTATAACTGCATCGACCGGCACATAAACATAAATACCGGCATAGCCATGTTGGCGATAGACAGAAAGAATGTACTGCGTAAAGCCCTGGATCGTCCTTGCTGAAATCCGCCGAGGGGCGCCCGGGTTCAACATGACATCTTTGGCCACTGTCAGGTCGTAAAGACTACCCGTATCAGCTTCGAGAATGGGTTTATCCGAAGCGTTGTATATCAAGGGCATCTTATCCAATAACTCATCTGCTGAGATCAAAGTGTTGCCGCTAATACGCACCTCCTTTACCTCCATGCGGGCAGTCCTGTCATCAGGCAGGCTGACGGCAGCAATTGTTTCCTGCATCTTGGACACTTCTTTCTCGAAGGCTTCTCGTTTTGCCTTCAGTGCTTCGGCTTTCATTTGCTCAATCTTCTCAGCTTCGGCCGCCTTATCTTCTGAGGATTGAGCTACTCCAAGAAAAACTACAGACCATAATAGGAAAACGAACAAAATGACCCCGCCGGTACGTTTCATAACTATTCTCCTTAACAAGAAACGATTTTGATTACTGACAAATTTCAATCATCTCTTCCCATATAATGCAAATACCATACAAAACGAGAAGGCTACGCCTTACTAACGACACGTAACCTATGTGAAAAAAGCATATTTCAAACCCCCACAAAAACTGTTTCAATAAGCATATAATATAATATGGTTAAAATAATCCATATAGAAGAATATATAGAATACCCTATGATACAAAAAAGACACACCAAAGTAAAGCCAAAAAATACATTTATTCCGCTTTTTTCTGACCCCTTGCCGGCTCTAAAATCAACACAGCCACCTCAAGGATTATGACTGCTATTGACTGGGTTTTATCTACCAGATTATAGGACGTTGTTTGGCCTTTTATGTGTGTTGCTGCTGACCCCCCATGCTGATTTCTCCAATTTTTGCTTGAAATTTTTGATGGTCCAATTACAAATTGAAAAGCACCTTCACCGTTATGTTGTGGTGAGCAGCTCTTCAACCTTTACCGATAAGCAAATATGGTACAGGTTCAAAACAACGTTGCAAAACCTCTTGCTTATTTTAGCCAAATTATATAACCTACTCTTAATTTTCTTGCAATACCGCCCCGTTGAATGTAGAGTAAGAAGGAATTTACCAGTACGTGTTTTTTTAGAATCTGTTTTTGACATTGCTGAGGGTGTAGCTCAGTTGGTAGAGCAACGGCCTTTTAAGCCGTAGGTCTTGGGTTCGAGCCCCAACACCCTCATTCTTAATCCTCATAGCTGCTGTTAATCCAGCAAACGAATCCATACATTGCGATAGCGCACGGGATTGCCATGGTCCTGCAAAATCAGCGGCAATTTGTCCGGGTGTGGTTTGTATTCGGCCCGACGTTTGTGACGAGTTGCACCTTCGATTACCCAATTGTCCTGAATCAGCACGCCATTGTGCAATACTGTGATAGTTGCAGGCCTGACCAGTTTATCACCTTCAAAGATAGGACGCCGGAAGATAATGTCGTAGCTTTGCCACTTACCGGGGCCGCGACAGGCATTAACCATCGGCGGCTTCTGGCCGTATATCGCGCCTGCCTGACCGTCAGGATAAGTATCATTATTGTACGAATCCAGAATCTGGACCTCGTATATGCCCATTAAAAACACACCGCTGTTGCCCCTTCCTTGACCTCTGCCCTTAACTTCAGCAGGAGTAGCCCATTCAATATGCAACTGACAATCGCCGAACGCCTGCTTTGTTTGAATATTCCCCGTCTTGGGCACCACCTCAAAATATTCGCTTCCTGCTTTCCACCGCGCCGGTCCACCTTTCGTTGATTGCCACTCATCCAGGTCCGCACCATCAAAGAGCACAACGGCATCCGATGGCGCCTGGCCGTCTTCTTCGCCGGGTGTCACCACCACCGGCCGAGGCCGACTCATGTCATGTACAGCCCACTGATACTCCCTCGCTTGCTGGCATCCGGCCAAAACTATCACTAATGCTGCTGTATACCACACGTTCAATTTTACATACATAACCATATACCTGTTAAAAGTGGTTTACCACTGGCGACTAACGCATTTTTGACACAGACTAATAATAACATTTTTTCTGTAAACTGAGATTCCCCATTTACAGTCCTACAAACCATAA
>QNBT01000302.1 GCA_003644205.1 Planctomycetota bacterium
CAAAGCTATCATCATAATCGTAAAATGGACCAGCAGAATAAGCGTTACCGGTATCGGAAAACGCAACATAACAATCTGCGGCAAAATATAGCCTAATCCCATATAAACACCTGCCGAGAGCATATCCCGATGGCGAGCCTTTCGGCTTGCACCCAAATAGAATATCGGAATAAGCGCGATAGCCTGCAGGGGCGCCAAGACTCCCTTCATATTACCGGCTGCCATCAACAGGCCACTGGCCGCCCCGATTACCCTGCAAACTAACGCCTTTCTCATAAGCACCATTTGAATCCTTCCCCGATCTTCCTTTGTTTCTAAACTCTCAACCATGCAGGCAAGACTTTTATCATTTCTGTTAGAAACAGTCTTCTTATCGCATCGTAGCCCCGACGATTCGGGTCTTCCAGATTCTCGTAGTACCAATAATGCGGGTCGTTTTTGTGGTAATGCTTTCGCCAGAACTCCGTACAGTGAATGCCGTGGCCAAGGAATTCGGAATGAATATCAACAAGATGAACATTTTCGAACGAGTTACACAACTCGGCAATCTTCTGGTTTGTCAAACTGACAACTTTCACAGCATCCGACCAACGGGGTAAGCCTTTTAACTGTGGGTCGCTTACACCATCAGTAGGGTCATAGATGTTGGCTAAAAAAATCTGACAACCACCCGGAAACTTTCCGTTTATTCCTTCTATTAACTTCGCGAGTCTGGCCTTTATATCTTCTGTCCACTCAACGGCTTGTTTATAGGAACATCCGTACATGGCACCATCTGTTGGTTCACTGCGACCATAATCGTGAATCAGGTCGTTACCACCAGACGTAATCACGACAACGCCTTTTACATCAGGAGGATAAGTTGGTACACTCGGTAGTTGTTTTTCCACATGTTCTCTTGTAACAGTGTAGTCTTGGGCGTAGTTGCGAGCTTCGAGCCTTGGAAATACATGTCGGAGGCCACATCCTTTCATGTCCATGTATTGGACGTCGTCATTTTCCTGCAGAAGCTCAAAGTAGGTGTGTTCCCTTTGCGCTCCCAGGCCCCTCGTGATACTGTCTCCCAAGCCGATAAGGGAGACTTTGCCCTCTGACCATATCTTCTGAAAAGGGACGCTCGAGACATTAGGCCCGGCCGGACCACTGCCCATCGGTAGCACCCTTGTCGCGGCGTGAATGCAATAGGCTACGTAAACAGATGGCAGGGCGATCAAAATGACAATCAATAACATTATCCGCCATCGAAAAGAATACCATTTTAGTCTTTTAGGCATATTAGGTTTCCTTTTTACATCATTCATATATATATTGTTAATACCTTAACTATTTTGCCAAAATTCATTGTCTCTTTCGCCCTTCAGCCTTGATTACACGATTAGCCGGTGATGTTTGCCCGAACCCTTTCAAGCATCCTTATGAGTCTTTTTTGATCAGTCTGTTTCAGGCAGGCCATAGTCTTGGTAACTTCTTTTGCGTAGAGCGGGTCCACCTTCGCAAAGAGCTTCTTGGCCTTATCGGTAAGTTTTACGATATTGAACCTTCTGTCGTTGGCAGCGGCGGTGCGCACGACAAGTTTTGCCTTTTCCATCCGGTCTATCAGCGAAGTGATATTTGCCCGGTTCACAAGCATCATATCGCTTATCTCGGCCTGGCTCAGGCCCCCCTCAGGCCCGCTTTGGTGATGAAGCAGCATCATGACATTAAGCTGCACGTCGGTGAGGCCGAACCGCCGCAGAAACTCGGCCGCACGCTTCTTAATACATGTCGCGGTAAAGTAAATATTCAAAAGCGCCTCATGCCCCAACAAGCCTATCGGCTTTGTGAAACCCAATTCATGCTCCAAAGACATCTTAAAACCCTTATTCTATTTACATATATACTGTTTATATATATATTATACGCTGATGAACTAATTTGTCAACCTTTTTTTTTTGAAAAATTTTAAAAAATTTACAAATTTCCCCAAAAACCGCCTTCCCGACCCCTTAAGGCAGCATTTGGACGACCAAATTTGCCTGAGAATTCCGGGCCACACCCCACAAAAATGCCGGACTTGACTCTACAACAGCACACCTGAGGCGCACTTTATGATGTCGCTATTTGTCACGCTCCGGTGCGCCAGACGCCTCCTTGACGGCTTCTCTGCGGGAGTATTCTTTGATAGATATCCGTTCGGCCCTCTTATGACCTGTCTTCTTGTATGACGGGACGCTTATGCTCTGCATTCGGTCTTTATGTTGTTCCAATAGCGTTTTGATTTGAGCCAGGTCGTGTATTCCAAGCGCTCCGTCGGCAGCGGCAATCGTCTCGGTAATTTGCCCGGGCCGGCGAGCCCCCACAATCGCCGCCGTAACTTCCCGACGACTGAGTACCCACGCAATTGCGAGTTGAGCTAATGTCTTGCCGTTTCTTTGGGCTATGGGTTTTAATGCCTCAACAAGCTCCAGGTTAATGCTGAGCCGAGGCTCCAAAAAATTCTTGTCCCTGCGGCGGTGGTCGTCCGGCGCTAAATTAAACACACGCTCGGCGCTGAACTTACCCGTCAACAGGCCCTTTTGCATCGGGCTATAACACACCACACCGATATTATTATCCCGGCAGTAGCCAAGCAGCCCATCTTCAACATCCCGCCGTATTAAACTATAAGGCGGCTGAAGTGATGCTACCGGATGAATTTGCCGCACTCGCTCAAGCTGGCTGACGCTGAAATTCGACACCCCGATATAACGCACCTTTCCCTCCTCGGCCAACTCGACCATACCCTCCCATGCCTCCTCGATTTTTTCGTCAGGGATGGGCTTGTGCATCTGGTAAAGGTCTATCACCTCAACCCCCAATCGCTTCAGACTCGCGGTGCACTCAGCCTTGATACTTGCCTTATCAAGGCAATGGACCTTCCTGCGTTTTTCGTCCCACAGCAACCCGCACTTGGTCGCAATAATCGGCCTTTCGCCAAGCTCTTTTATTACTTTGCTTACTATCTCTTCTGAATGCCCGCACCCGTAAACCGCCGCGGTATCTATCCAGTTAATACCGGCCTCTATCGCTTCAATAATTGTTGAAACAGATTCATTGTCGTCTTGCGGCCCCCATCCAACCTCCCACGGCCCGCCAATCGCCCACGTACCTAATCCAATTACCGTAAGCTCAAGATCCGTTTGACCCAATCGCTTCGTCCGCATGATAATCTCTCTCAATTTCCTTAATGCACAACCTTAGCCCCTGGCTTTGCTCATCTTCCTCCTGGTAGCAAAGCATCCGAAACCTGCTCATCCCACCAGGCGGTGTCTCTGAAATACTGCTTCATCATCACCGCCGCCAGAACGCCGTCGCCGATAGCCGTCGCTAATTGCATAGCTGCCCCTATCCGGCAATCGCCCGCAACAAATACACCCGGCACAGCCGTCCTAAGATACGATGTATCGCACTTGATGAAACCTTTATCCGTAAGCTCCACAAATCCCTTCAGAAAATCAGTGTTGGGAACCATCCCGATAAAGATAAACACGCCGTCGCAGGCAATATCTTCGGCCGCACCGGTCTTGACGTTCTTTAGCCTCGCTGACTCAACCTTACCATCACCCTCAATCGCCGTAACAACTGTGTCGAGCTTCAGCTTCAGGTTTGAACCCGGCTCGTTGACCTTATCCATAAGCTCTTCGACCAGTACCTGCGTTGCCCTGAACTCGTCTCTGCGGTGCACCAACGTTACTTCAGAAGCGAACCTGGCAATATGAAG
>QNBT01000303.1 GCA_003644205.1 Planctomycetota bacterium
GAGGCATAATCAGTAAGGTGTGGCTCGATTATCCGGAAAATCTCGGCGTATTTATCTCTTGAAATCCCTGCAACAAAAGTAAGGGCCTCATTACAATCAGCTATTGCCAAAGCGGTCTTGAAGGATTCGAAGACGTTTACCGGGCCAGGGCCGTTCAGCCACAGATAACTGAATGTAGCCAGGTCATTTGCATCGACGGCTCCGCTGTTGTCAAAATCACCGTCAAGTCCGCTGCCCGACTGTTGCCAATTATTAGCAAAGGTTGCAAAATCAACAAAATTGACTATATTGTCGCTATTAAAATCAGGCCACAAATTGGGGTCGGGGGAAAACATCAATTGCGCCGGCGATCGAAACCACAGACAAAACGACGGCAACAAACAGGAGTGCTTTTTGATTATACATAACAGATTCTCCATAATTCACCCATATATACTACGCTTGGCACGTGTATTTGGGTATATACAAAATCTCTTTTTTTGCTGATTCCCTTTTTCCGGGCCACTATCTTGATTCTACCACACCACCCCGTGTGCGTTAAGCCAAAATACCACGGAAATTAATCCAGTTGTGTCTAACTTCCTTGACATAAAGAAGTTATGCTGGAACAGAGAGTTTTTTTAATAGTGCTGCGCCAAATGCGGGTTAGTACGCGGCGAAGAGGCCGCGGCTGTCAAAGAAGAGAGATGAGTATCACGAGTGGTCTGTGGATTCCCACAGTATCAGGCCGGGCTCATAGGGTTCAACAAGGTCGGCGTGCCTGGGCATTACCCGCAGTGCAAAGCCGTGCTGGCCCGATATCCTGCACGGTATAACCCCGGCAAACAGAGACACCCCGTCGTTTCCAACGTTTTCCTTAAAGGCCATCTTCTGAACCTCGCCGTTTTCGATGTTGCCCGCAGAATCCACCCGGCCGTGATATATCTCAACGGCAACATCATCAGGACTGAGACGCCCTAACTTTACCCGTGCGGCTACCTGCAACTGTGAGCCTACCTCAAGCTGAGGTTCCTTGACATTCAACGTCGAGACATCTGCACCGCTATTGACCCGCACATCCACATCTTCTATCGCGATATCCGACCATGCTTGTTTGATGTTGGATTTCCATACTGAAAGCGCTTTGACCTTCTCCATTGCAGAATCGGTGAGGCTCTGCCACTTTTTTGCAGCGGGATTATAAAATTTGCGTGCGTATTCGGCCACCATTCTGTTCGTATTGAACCTTGGTGCGCACCACTTAATGGTATTTTTCATACGGCGTATCCAGGGCCGGGGCAATTTGTCGGCCGAGCGGGAGTAAAACAGCGGAACAACTTCATTTTCAAGCAGATTGAAAATCGCCTGCGACTCGACCTCGTCCTGATATTCGGTATCATCGTAGTCTTCACCGGCTCCTATGACCCAGCCATTCTCAGGCGTGTAGCCTTCACACCACCAGCCGTCGAGGGTACTCATATTCAGAACCGCATTTATTGCGGCCTTCATCCCGCTTGTGCCGCTGGCTTCCATGGGCCGGCGGGGATTATTCAGCCAAACGTCAACTCCCTGAACAAGATAACGGGCGATATCAATATCATAGTTCTCAAGGAATACCATTCGTCTGCGGATTTCGGGCTGTGAGGCAAAATGAACGACCTGGCGGATTATGTCCTTGCCCTGTGTGTCTTGCGGGTGTGCCTTTCCTGCGAACACAATCTGAACTGGCCTATCGCTATCAGTCAGCAACCTTGTCAGTCGCTGGGCGTCTCTAAGCAACAAATTGCCTCGTTTGTACGTTGCAAAGCGTCTGGCGAAACCGATGGTCAGTGCTTCGGGGTCGAGCACCTCCTCAGCCCAGCCGAGCCTGACATGAAAGGCTCCCTTCCTCTGAAGCTGGCGTTTTAGCCGTTGACGCACAAAGCCGACGAGACGCTCCTTACACCGCTGGTGTATTCGCCAAAGCTCCTCGTCCGGCACCTGGTCAATGTTGTGCCAAATGGACTTGTCAACGGCTTCGTCGGACCAATTCGAGCCGAGGTACCTTTCGTAAAGGGAATTCAACTCGGCACTTAGCCAGCTCTTTGCGTGCACGCCATTCGTAATCGCCTTAATCGGTACCTCGTCAATCGGAAGCTGCGGCCACAGGCCGGCCCAAATCTTGCGTGTTATCTCGCCGTGAAGCTGGCTGACGGCATTGCGACCAGAACTCATGCGCATAGCAAGAACGGGCATCTTAAACGTTTCGTTATCATCATTAGGGTCTATTCTGCCCAGGGCAAGAAACTGTTTTCGGTTTACACCTAATTTGCCGTAGTAGTGGCCGAAATATTTGTCCATAAGTTTAGGTTCAAACTCATCGTTGCCCGCCGATACACATGTATGCACCGTGAACACATTACCGGCCCGGGCGGCCTCTGCGGCTTCCTCAAAAGTCATGCCGCCACGGTCCGGGCCTGACGGGTTGCCGGTACTTCTTAGATGCCTTATCCTTTCCAGCGCCATAAACGCTGCATGTCCCTCATTCATGTGGCAGACGGTCGGTTCAATATGCATCGCACATAGTGCCTTGAATCCTCCAATACCGAGGACCACCTCCTGGCTGATTCTCGTTTCAATATCCCCGCCGTAAAGTGACTGTGCAATGAGCCGGTCCTGCGGCGAGTTTGCCGGAACGTTAGTATCGAGCAGATACAACGCCACACGCCCCACCGAGACCTTCCATATCTGTGCAACAACGCTTCTGCCGGGGAACTGGACGCTGATGGTGATGGGTCGCCCGCTCTTCTTGCGAACAAGCTCTATCGGCATATTGTGAAAATCATTGTCTATGTAATGCTCCTGCTGCCATCCATCCGTGTTTAGATACTGACGGAAGTAGCCCTTTTGATACATGAGTCCCACGCCTACCAGAGGCACACCTAAGTCGGAGGCGCTTTTCAAATGGTCGCCGGCAAGGATGCCCAGGCCGCCGGAGTAAATCGGCAAAGATTCGTGAATACCAAACTCGGCACTGAAGTAAGCTATCAACGGCTTGGTGCCTTTGCCATATATCTTGTCAAACCAGCTCGGGGCGTTGAGAGTTTCTTCCAGCTTGGCCCTGGCCTGCTGCAATTGATAGATGAAACCTTCATTTCGAGCGAGGTCCTCCAACCTGGCCTGGGAGACGCTTCCGAGCAGCTTAACCGGATTGTGCACGTACTGCTTCCACAAATCATAGTCAATGCGTCTGAACAGGTCTGTAACCTCGGTGTTCCAAGACCAGAACATATTGTTGGTGACAACCTTTAGGTCCTGTAAAGAATCCGGCAGCGAAGGCTTTACTGTGAAGGTCCTTACCGTCTGCATGGCTGAAATTCCTTTTACCTTGATTTTGGCGTAAGCGTCCGGAATTGATGCATTTACACGCGCATTAACCGGCCAACTCTTATACGAATAATCGGGTAATTGCGGTCGTGTCTTAATCAGAAAGGCACTTATCGGCTGTTTATCCCTGACAGGTCAAGCGTTATCGGGCTTTTTAGGCGGGGATTTCCGGTTGTATATTGACAATCGTCATACCCGACACAGTCGCAGGAACCGACCGGCTTTAAAAGTGATGATAAGCACCAAAACTAACGCTAAGCCAAAAAACATCTGTTTTTTTCGCCATAGACGACTAATATATAGGGGGATTTGGCGACAAATGGCAAGTGGATTGTTGGTAATTACGGGGAGTTTTCGAGCAACTTTTTTAGGAGGCAA
>QNBT01000304.1 GCA_003644205.1 Planctomycetota bacterium
ACTCCGCGTTCTCCGGTGAAATATCCCGCTTAGACCAGCCACTTGAATCGAAATTACCCTGGCGCCTATTTCCAAAGAATCCCCCCGGTGGGGTGGCAAAAGGCAGGGTTACGCTTTTGGGTCAGGATGTGCCACAGCGGCTTCTTCCGCAGGCTCCCTGGACTTCCTGGCCTTTTTTGAGGCATTGACCCCTTCGAACCTCAGATGCTCTTCGTCCTGTACACTTATCTTTATCAGGCCTTTGCCCTTGAATTTACCCTTGAGCATGCCCTCCGAGAGCGGGTCTTCTATATAGTGTTCAATCGCCCGGCGCAGAGGACGAGCACCGAATTCAGAGCTGTATCCCTTGTCAATCAGGAACTCCTTAGCCGTGCTGTCCAGTTCCAGGGTAAGTCCGTGTTCAATAAGACGCTTGAAGACCTTATTCAATTCGTATTCGACGATAGTCTTCAGGTCATCCCTGGTAAGTGCCCTGAATACAATCTGGGCGTCGAGACGGTTCAAAAACTCCGGCCTGAAATGATGCTCAATCTCCTTGTCGAGCATCTCCTTCATCTTCTCATAGTTTGATTCCTCGGAACGCTTACCAAAACCAAAGCCCGCTTGATTCCTGATAAGGTCGGCGCCGATGTTGCTGGTCATAATCAAGATGACGTTCTTGAAATCAATCTTGCGACCAAAGCTGTCGGTCAGCCTGCCTTCCTCCATTATTTGTAAAAGCATGTTGTACACATCCGAGTGGGCCTTTTCAATCTCATCCAACAGCAGCACCGAATACGGACGCCGCCTGATTCGCTCGGTAAGCTGACCACCTTCTTCGTATCCCACATAACCGGGAGGGGCGCCAACCAGCTTGCTGACGTTGTGCTTCTCCATGTATTCGCTCATGTCTATCTGTATCAGTGCATCGGCGTCACCAAACATGAATTCAGCCAATGCCCTGGCCAGCAGCGTCTTGCCCACGCCGCTCGGCCCGATGAAAATGAAGCTGCCCATCGGGCGATTCGGGTCTTTCAGGCCGCTCCTGCTCCTTCGAACGGCCTTGGCAACTGCGGTAATAGGCTCATCCTGTGAAACAACCGTCTTGTGAAGTTCAGCCTCCAGCTCCAGCAGTCGCTGCGCCTCCTTTTTCTCCAGACGGGTCAAAGGCACACCGGTCATCTTGCTCACCACCTCCGCGATGACCTCGTTATTGACTTCGCCGGCCGTTTCCTTATTCCGCTCGTGCCACTTTTGCTGAATCTCATTCTTCTGGGCGAGCAACTGCTGCGCCTGGTCTCTCAAGGCCGCTGCCCGCTCATAATCCGTATTCCTGACGGCCTCATCTTTATCAGCCTGCAGCTTTTCGAGCTTCGCCTCAATATCAGCTAAATCCGGCGGTGGCGTCATGTTCTTAAGCCTGACCCGGGCGCCGGATTCGTCAATCACATCAATCGCCTTGTCCGGAAGGCACCGGCCGGATATATATCGGGATGAAAGCTCCACCGCCTGGTAAAGAGCCTCGTCGGTAAAGTGCACCTTGTGGTGTTCTTCATACCGGCTGCGCAGCCCCCTCAATATGTCCACCGTTTCATCTTTTGACGGTGGCTCAACCGGTATCGTCTGGAAACGCCTTTCAAGTGCCGCGTCCTTTTCTATATACTTCCTGTATTCGTCAAAAGTCGTAGCGCCTATGCACTGTACCTCACCCCTTGCCAGAGCCGGTTTAAGAACATTTGACGCATCAATCGCGCCTTCGGCGCCGCCGGCACCCACAAGCGTATGTAGCTCGTCAATAAACAGCACCACATTACCCGCCCTTCTAACCTCGTTTATCACCGCCTTTATCCGCTCTTCAAACTGGCCCCGGTATTTTGTGCCCGCTACCATCATCGCCAAATCGAGCACGACAAGACGTCTGTTCTTTAGAATTTCGGGAACTTCTTTGTTGACTATTTTCTGCGCCAACCCTTCAACAATAGCCGTCTTACCGACACCGGCCTCGCCTAACAACACCGGATTGTTCTTTGTACGCCTGCACAGAATCTGCACGAGCCGTTCGATTTCATTTATTCTCCCTATCACCGGATCCAACTCGTTCTTCGAGGCCAGCTCAGTCAGGTCTCTGCCGAAACTATCCAGCGCGGGCGTTTTGCTTTTCTGCTTCTGCGCCGCTGACGGACCCATCTTTATTCCCATACTCTGGTACGCATTCTCAACACCCGCACCCAAAAGGTTGAGCACCTCCTGGCGAACATCCTCGAGCTTCAGTCCGATGTTCATCAACACCTGTGCCGCGATGCCCTCGGTCTCCCTCAGCAGCCCTAACAGTATATGCTCGGTCCCCACGTAATTGTGGTTCAGCGCACGTGCTTCCTCTATCGCGTACTCTATAACCTTCTTCGCCTTGGGGGTCTGCGGGAGCTTACCCATCGTTACCATATCCGGGCCGCTTTTCACCAGCTTTTCTATCTCAAGGCGGAGCTTCTTTATGTCAACATCGAGGTTCTTGAGCACATTCGCACCTACTCCGCTGGCCTCTTTGACCAGCCCCAACAGGATGTGTTCGGTCCCGATGTACTCGTGGTTGAACCTCTGCGCCTCTTGATTGGCCAGGGCCATGACCTTTCTTGCCCGGTCTGTAAAACGCTCAAACATAATTAACTCTTTCGCAAATCAATATCTATTTGTTATTCAAACATTAATAAACTGCCGGCTGCCGCTGTGAATTTTACCACATCTGCGCTAGCTGTCAAATCGCCGGCAAAGACATTTACACCCAATCTGCAACAAAATAGTCCCTATCTGTATTATGTTCTCGCTCAGTGAATGTTCACCGAGCCGTGGCCCGGCCGCGCGCAAAAGCCCGCTGGACAGTCTCTTAACACCTGTTCTATCGACATAAAACCACTCATACTTTGACAAAGCCCCCCTAAATCCTGATTTTAAGGACAAAACCGGGAGTTTTAATTCAGAAGGGAAAGATAAAAAGGACGCGCCACCGATGGCTGCGCCTTCTTAATGCACTCAGCCCGCATTTGGCACAGTACGATTAAAAATACCATGTTCCGGCATAAATCGGCGTGAAAAATTTTTGAAAAAACAAAAAATATCCTTGACAAAAGAGACCACGGAAGGTTACAATATAATATATATTGGCGGGTTTGGCCGGCAATAATATAAATGCAGTCATCACAATATAGTTCATTTGAATCGTTTCATATCTGTAGCAAGCCCGCCTGCAAGGTGTCTGTGGGTACGTTTGCGCAAGATTGCGTTTTGCGGTCCTTGAGCAGACTGGTCATCAGAAAATTATGGTTTAGGTATACCAAAATGCGGGAGTTATTCGTTATATATATGGAAGGAGGGCTTTGGCCTGATTTCTGTACGTACAGGCGCGTGACCTGTGCTGGATTCATATATTCATACAATATTCTTGAAGGGGCGGCGAAATGAAGAAATTATCAATTATTTTGTTAGGAATGGCGGCATATTTGGGGGCGGTAGAGTGCCCTGCGGCAACAATTACCGTCAACTGGGACGGGGCAGGCGATTTTGCCACTATCCAGGCGGCGATAGACGCCGCAAACGACCTCGATAACATCATCGTTGCTGAGGGTACATACACTGAGAATATCAAATTCAATGGCAAGAACATTATCCTTAGATCAACCGATCCGGATGATTGGTCTGTAGTAGAAAGGACGATTATTGACGGTGGTGGCCTGG
>QNBT01000305.1 GCA_003644205.1 Planctomycetota bacterium
AAAACGGGGCATCAGCTTGCCCTACAAGCGTTTGCCCCGTTTACACCTCCCTGCATGGCAGAGACAGGAGCGGAACATGTTAGTATGAAAAAGGTTTATCTTGTTAATGTTACTTTTCCCTGTCCGGCTCTAAATAAAACATACGAATGAAAGCGGATAGAGGCAAATTCAAAAAAGCCTTTATTTTGTTTTTCCACGCCGTTATTGTAGTCGTTTGAGATGTAAAATGGATGGAAAAACAGCGAAAAAACGGACAGCGGCCCTTGTAGGTCGGCTGAAGAAACGAGGGCTTGTGGGTGCGGTGATTACCGAGCGTGCCAATGTTACTTATCTGACGGGATTTTTCGGCGATGATAGCTGGGCCCTTATTATCGGTCGAAGGGCGTGGCTCTTGACCGACAGTAGATATATCGAGCAGGCCCATGCCGAATGTGTAGGTTGCAAAATCGTACAGCGCAAAGGTTCCCTTGTCGCCGATGTTGCGAAGATAGTCAGCCGGTTCAAATCGGCCGGGGCACTCGGCATCGAAAACACCACCTCTGTCGCCGTATTTGATAAAATCAGAAAAAAAGCCGGGGCCAGGTTCAAAAAAACCGGCAATCTCGTTAAGCAGCTCCGCGCGATAAAGGAAGCCGGCGAGGTTACAGCTATTAGAAAGGCATCAAGTATTGCAGACGGTGCCCTGGACCAAGCTCTGAAACGGCTGAAGGTCGGTATGACAGAGTCGGAGCTGGCCGGAAGAATAGAATTTGAGATTCGCAAGTCGGGGGCCGTTGCCGCCTTTGAGACGATAGTGTGTTTCGGCGCTAATGGGTCCCGGCCGCACCACATCCCCGGCAAAAGGAAGTTGCGTAAAAACGATACTATCCTGATTGACTTCGGCGCAAAGTATAAAGGCTATAACAGCGACAAGACCCGGTGCTTTGGGGTGGGTAAGGTCAAAGGCGAGTTTCAAAAGGCGTATGAGGCCGTTGCGCTTGCCCAGAAAACGGCTATTGACCAAATCTGCGAAGGTGTAAAGGCCAGAGATATTGACGCTGCCGCGAGGAAGGTTATTAAAGACTCCGGATTTCCTGTCTTCGGCCACGGCTTAGGCCACGGGCTCGGCTTAGAGGTTCACGAGCTGCCGGTGCTGTATCCAAAATCGAAAGAGAAGCTCCTGGCCGGGCAAGTCGTTACCGTCGAGCCGGGCATCTATATTCCGGGAAAATTCGGCATCCGAATCGAGGACGATGTCCTCGTGACTAAAACGGGCCCAAAAATCCTCACGCGTACTAAAACCAGTCCCGGCCTTGGCATCTTGAAGTGCAAATAGTCGTAAATTCAGTCCTTAACTTGTCATTTGACAGGGCCGGGGTATATAGTTATAATTTTGCCGGTTCGCTGGGGGTGGCCCGCTTTTGTGGGCATGAGATAAGACCCTTCGAACCTGAACAGGCCCCGCCGTGGGCGGGTAACCTGCGTAGGGAAGCGACCGATATATATTACCGAAATATCGACGATCGCTTCGGCCCGAAGCGATTTTTTGTTTTGAGAGAGTTTTCTATTGAAAATTTTTGTAATAAACGGAACAAGTTGTTCCTTAAGAAGTCGGAATAAGGCGTTTGTGTGCCACTGTCAAGCGTTAGCTTGGCAGTGTAGCTCTTTTGAAAAATGCCATCCCCTGCCTTCGGCAGAGGGTGCCACCCACTAAGTTTGGCGGTGGCACCCATGTTTCATTAGTAATGTAAAGGTCAATAAATATGCCAACTCAATTGCAAAGCGTTCTTGATGGAGATATAACGGCCGAGGTTGAATATGTTGGGGCTCGTGAAGGCTTACAGCCGGGTTTTATCAGTAATGAGATTGCGGCCGGTCGGCTTGTGATACCGGCCAACAAGGTGCATCTGGCTGACAACCTGAAACCGATGGCTATCGGTCGAGCGGTAACGACCAAAATCAACGCCAATATCGGTGCAAGCGATGTTCGGTCATCGCTGGAAGGTGAAATCGAGAAACTGCAGACGGCTCTTGACGCCGGTGCCGATGCAGTAATGGATTTGAGCACCGGCGGCGACCTCGACAACATCCGAACCGAACTATTGGCCCGTTGTCCGGTGCCCTTCGGGACCGTGCCGATTTACGAAGTCATCATAGACAGAAACGTCGAAGATATCGACCGCGGTGCGATTCTTAAAGTCATCGAAAAGCAGGCAGAGCAGGGGGTTGACTTTTTCACGATTCACGCAGGTGTATTAAAGGAGCATCTGAGCCTGCTCGAAAGGCGAGTGTGCGGTATTGTGAGCCGGGGCGGAGCGCTTCTTGCCAAGTGGATGCTGTATCATAACCGTGAGAATCCGATGTACGAGATGTTTGACGAACTGTGCGATATAATGCGCCGGTATGATATATGTTTTTCCTTAGGTGACGGTCTGCGGCCCGGCTGTATCGCTGATGCAACGGACGAGGCCCAAATAGCGGAACTTCGAACGCTCGGCGAACTGACTCAGCGTGCACAGGAACAAGGCTGCCAGGTAATGGTCGAAGGTCCCGGCCATGTGCCGTTTGACCAGATACAACACAATATGGAGCTTCAGCAACAAATCTGCAAAGGTGCTCCGTTTTATGTCCTCGGTCCCCTCGTTACTGACATTGCACCGGGTTACGACCACATAACCAGCGCTATCGGCGGGACAGCGGCGGCGTTCTGGGGGGCATCTTTTCTGTGCTATGTTACACCTCGCGAGCACCTGGGTCTGCCAAACGCCGACGATGTCCGCAGGGGCGTCATCGCCTCGAAGATAGCAGCACACGCTGCCGATGTTGCTCGCGGGCTGAAAGGTGCAGCCGAGTCCGACAAACGATTAAGCGAGGCGCGGGCAAATTTAGACTGGGAAAAGCACTTAGCCGAGGCCATTGACCCGGAAACGGCACGCAGGATGTACGCCGAGGCCTGTGAAAAGAGCAATATGCCCAAGTCGGCGGCTGATGACCACTGCACGATGTGCGGGCGGCAGTGGTGCAGTGTCCGAATAAACGCCGAACTTAAAGATGTGCTGAATGCGAAAATCAAAAAATAAGTGAACTTTCAGGCTTAACATTATAATATCTCGATATGAGCCAAGGCAGGATACTTGTAATAGAAGACGACCACGATATTGTTGAGATGGTCGAGTAATCTTTATGGATGTTGTTATCTACATTATTGCAGGGCCGTTGTTTTTAATATCGCTCATTGCGCACCTGTACGTAAAGATTCGCCTCCGACCCAAGAGCAACTCTGATTTCGACGACTATTATTACGAGTTCGAAGACCGGCATCCCGACTTTGCAAGATACACAAAATGGTCACAAATTACGTTTGTCGCCGCCATCATCGCTGCCCTGCTGCTCTTTGTCGCAACCGCAATCTGACCACATTGTTGCAACCGGTATTAATATATTAGCGTTGTTGAGTTCTCCTATTTGGCGTATAATAACAGTGATGACTCGCAGGAGTGACAATCCGTTATTTGCCGAGAGTGAGTGGGCAAAAATTGAGGCGGGTGCCCCGTTAGCCGTCCGCATGCGGCCGAAGCGCCTCGATGAATTTGTCGGTCAGGAGCATTTCGCCGGCGCCGGCAAGCTGCTGCGGAGGATGTTGGGCGCCGACCGGCTCACAAGCGTGATATTTTACGGCCCGCCCGGGACCGGCAAGACCTCGCTGGCAACCGTCATCGCAAATCAT
>QNBT01000306.1 GCA_003644205.1 Planctomycetota bacterium
AATTACCCGCGTCGTGCGGTTTAGTCTCAGGACTAAACCGCAGGCGTGGGTTTTTTTATGTACTTTTGGGAAATTAAAGGTGTCCGGTACATGTATTAATTGACTTTTTGCTTTAACTCTTTAATATGTTGTCATTATGCCCCGAGGCCTAAAAATGTACCGGACCCCTTTTATATTCATGCACTCCGGCGAGTTGAAGGAGTTTCCGTATCCGGTTGAGCATCCGTTCAAGACTTCGCGTGCAGCCGGGGTCAGGAAGACTATCAGCTCGATGGGGCTGCTGGCCGGGGCCGACCGGGCTGAAGTGCCACCCAAAAAAATCGGCAGGGATTTGCTTGAGAAGTTTCACGGCCCCCAATACTTAGATGCGCTGGAAAAAGCAGGGGCCGGCGAGTTCGATTACCGGATGCTGAGCATGGGTCTGGGTACAGGTGATTGTCCGGTGTTCAGGGGGCTGTACGATTACGCGGTGCTGGCAACCGGAGCAACCGTTGCAGGTGCCGAAAGAATCGCAAGCGGAGAAGCTTGCATCGCGTTCAACCCATCCGGCGGGTATCATCACGCCCACGCCAATCAGGCGGCAGGGTTTTGCTATATTAACGACGTGGTACTTGGCTGCATGACATTAGCTGAATCGGGCAAACGTGTTTTATATCTCGATGTGGACGTTCATCACGGAGACGGTGTTCAGGAGGCGTTTTACGAGCGTTGCGATGTAATGACTATTTCGCTGCACCAGGACCCGAGAACGCTTTTTCCGGGAACGGGCTTTGTTGATGAAATCGGGCGAGCGGAGGGCAAGGGTTTTGCAGTGAATATCCCTCTGCCGATTGGCACATACGATGAAGCATATATGAACGCTGTCAAAAGTATAGTGTTGCCGTTGATAGAGGCATACGAACCCGACTGTTTTGTGATGGAGATTGGCGCGGATGCTTTGGCGGACGACCCGCTGGCCAATCTGGCTCTTACGAATAATGTCTATGCCGATGTGATAGGAGAACTGTTGAATTTCAATAAGCCAATCTTAGCGGTTGGCGGGGGCGGGTATAATGTAGAAAATACTGTAAGGGCATGGTCGCTTGCGTGGGCGGCTCTTTGTGGCCAAGACAGCGGCGAGGCGAAGGGCGGATTAAGAGATAAAAGGTTAGATATCAACGAGGCTCAGCGCTGTGCTATAGAGCCGGCAATGAAGGCGGTAATCGGGTCGGTCAAAAAGCACATATTCGGTCACCACGGATTGTAACGTCTCTTCAAGTCCATCGAGGACACCTGGTCAGCGCAGAAAGTGCCTGCAGATTTCAGAGAAGTGACGAAGCCGACCCAACAACCTGAAAACAAAAACTTGCCTCATTGCTGACGTATATATACTCGGCAAGTCTCTTTGGTTCTTAACAAATTCCGATAAAAATCGGCTTCGACGGCACATTCAGTGTCATTTTTCCGGGGGCGAATATGGTGGTGTGGAAGGGGTGCCCGATTTTCAGGAAAAACCTTGACGTTAGCAGTAAATTGTGGTATATTAGTAATCTATATTGAGGAGTGGTGAGTAAGCTTGGGGGACGTATCAAGCTTTCGCGCCCAACCTTCAAAATAATAATCACGGATGAAGGTGTTGGATGGCGTGGTGTGGCCATATCTTAGGAGAGGGATGCTCCACGCAAGTTGTGCACTTATGGTGCTGAGGGTGACTGTGTTTGTCCAGATGGCGTCAAGAATAATAACGTTGCCGATAGCGAAGGCAGGGGGGAACACAAGAGGTCGGCTGCTGATTTTTTGTTGTCTGGCTGTACTTGCGCTCAGTTCTAATACGTTTGCAGATATACCTTATGGATACAAGGTCCAGTCCGGCCGTGTTGAGGTTTCGGGAATCCCAACGGATGTTCCTATTACAGCAGTATCCGACATGAGCCGGGCATTCGTGCTGGTCAGCTCCGGCACCGGCTACGCAGCAACAAACACTAATGCCGACATAGTACAGGTTCGCGGTTATCTTCAAGCGGTTGACAATATCCGCTTTGAGCGAACCACCACTTCCAACAGCAGTTGGGTCAGCTATGAGGTTATCGAGTGCCTGAATAATGAGTTCACAGCTTATCGCGGTCAAAGCTCGATGACGATGGCCGAGGCATCAAAGACTCTGAGCATCGGTGCAACGGTAACACCCGCTAATTGCCTGGCATTCGTTACAGCAGATAACGATGTGGCAAGCAGGGCTCAGTACAATCAGGCGATGTTGACAGCACGTGTGAGCAGCACAACAGAAGTAACCGTTGAGCGCAATGGCTCCGGAACGACGGCCCCGAATTTTAACTGGGTGGTTGTCGAGTTTGATCCAGCCAAGATTAACAGTATTCAGTCCGGCTCTGTTACGGCTGACAAAGTGACCTATGCGGCGCCACAGACTGTAACAATCAGCAGTGTGAATTTGGCTAATTCGATTTTGATATTCCAGGCACGGCCCAGTGCAAATGGAATGGCCCGGACGGCATGGGCCGGTAATTTCAACTCTTCAACCCAAATTAAGTTCTATCAGCATACGGCGTCGAGCGATACAGGCATCGAGTGGTATGTTATCGATTTTGGCGATGGTGCTGCGCAGCGCGGGCTGCGTGATGAATCTGCTAATCCCGCCTGGCTTGCCTCGGATGCAACGCTATCACCCTCCGTGGATACCACAAAGACAATGCACTTTCACAGCATGACTTGTGCAGGTACCGGCACAGCCTACCCGCGTGCAATGTCCACAGCCGAGTTTACTTCTGGTACAAACCTGCGCATCCAGCGTATGAGAGACGGCCAGGCAAGTTATATTGAGTGGCAGGTGCTTGAGCTGCCGAGCGGGATGTTAGATACAGCACCTTCACCTGACCCGATGACATGGGCGGTCGTGCCCTTTGCAACCGGACCAAGCTCCATATCCATGACGGCTACAACAGCGTCCGACCCGGCAGGCGTCGAATATTACTTTACCTGCACGGCAGGCGGTGGTAATGACAGCGGATGGCAGGACAGCGCTACTTATGAAGATACCGGCTTAGCTGAACTGACACAGTACACCTATACGGTTAAGGCACGTGATAAGGGTCCCAGTCAAAATGAGACCGCCCCATCATCCGAACAATCTGCGACTACTGAAGATGGCACACCACCCGCGCCGGATCCTGCGACATTTTCATCTGCTCCTGCGGCCCTAAGCGATACGGAGATAACGATGACGGCAACGACAGGTACAGATGCCTCCGGTCCTGTTGAATACTATTTTGATGAGATCAGCGGCAATCCTGGCGGTACCGACAGCGGCTGGGTAACTAATCCGGTCTATAATGATACGGGCCTTAGCCCGAGTACCCTGTACACATACACGGTCCAGATGCGTGATGCCCTGTTAAATACCGGTGGCTTATCCACTCCTCCACAAAGTGCAACGACCGATCCAGCTCCCGATACGGACCCGCCGACACCCGACCCGATGACGTGGGCGACTGTACCCTACGCAACCGGCACGACATCCATTGAAATGACCGCTACAACTGCATCCGATGCGAGTGGAGTGGAGTATTACTTTACCTGCACAGCCGGTGGCGGCAATGACAGCGGCTGGCAGGACAGCCCCACTTATGAAGATACCGGGTTAAATGACCTTACAGAATACACTTACACGGCGCGGGCACGGGACAAGAGCTCGAGTCAGAACGAG
>QNBT01000307.1 GCA_003644205.1 Planctomycetota bacterium
AGTTGTCGTGAGTCAGTTCGACATTTATATCTTCGCCGACACTCTTCCACTCCGACTCAAATGTAAGCGAGGAGACACCCGGTATTTCACCGACAAGGTCGCGCCATTGATTTTTCATATCGATAGACGATATTTCTCCGCGTTCTTCGGCGCCTAAAAGTTCAATGTTTACTTCGGCAAGGTGCGCCGCTGAAACTCCGGCGGGCCCCGCTTGCATTGGCCCGCCCTGTTTGCGCAATGTTGGTTGGTCGCCGAGCACCGTTGATACATGTTTGAAAATTGACGGCTGGTCGGGACGGGTCGAATCCACTTGCCGGCGAACCTGCTCGGCGGCGGCTTCTATCCTTTTTACCACCTCGCTGGTTTGCTCAAGTGCCGTCCCCTGAGGCATTGTCAGCAGGGCGATCATGTTGTCGGCTTCAACAGGGTCAAAGAACGTGAACTTTATATACCCCCCCACAATTAAACCGATAGTTGACAAGAAGATTGTTATGCCACAAGCCAGTGTTACATATCGCAGTCGTACCGCCGCGGCGGCAAGACGCGCAAAAGGACCGTTGACAAAAGCCCCTAACATCCGACCGACGGCCGGATGAAACTTCGCCCCCATCCTTTTGCCGGAATTTGTTTTGCTGGTCACCCGGCCGACGGACAGATGGGCCGGCAAAATCAGCAGCGCCTCCACCAGAGAAACCATCAAAACGCTTATTACGATTAACGGGATGGTTTTTAATACTTTGCCCATTATGCCTTTGGTGTACATCAGGGGCAAAAAGGCGAATACCGTTGTAAGCACGGCCATGGTTACCGGCGCCGCCATTTCCTTAACACCTTTTATTGCTGCTGGAATCGGTTCCATTCCGCGCTGTCGATATGCAAAAATGTTTTCGCCTACTACAATCGCGTCGTCGACAACAAGCCCTAATGACATGATAAAAGCAAAAAGAGAAATCATATTCAGCGAAACATCAACAACAGGCATCAGCCAGAAAGCTCCAAGGAATGATATAGGTATTCCCATAGTCGTCCAGAACGCCAGTTTAAGGTCGAGAAACAGAGCCAGACACATGAACACGAGGCAAAGCCCGATTAGTGCATTCCTCTTGAGAAGATTCATTCTCGACCGCAGAAATATCGAATTATCTTCCCATATTCCGATAGAAACCCCTGCGGGCAGATAATTCTGTTTGTCCTTGACGTATTTGGCGATGGTGTTCGCGATATCCAGCGTCCCCTGTTCACCAACCCTGTAAACCAAAACAAACGCAGCGTTTTTGCCGTCGAAGCGTGATGATATGTCCGAATCCTCGAAACCGTCAATGACTTTGGCGATATCACCGAGGAGTATCCTGGTTCCGTCGGCCCTTGTTAGAACAACTATTTTTTCAAATTCGCCCCCGTAGTACATCTGCCCCTTTGCCCGAAACAGGATCTCTCCACCTCGGGTTTTGACGGAGCCTCCGGGCATATCAAGCGAGGACCTTTTGACAGCGTTGGCGACCTGGTCAAAGCTAAGGCCGTAGCGCCGCAGATTCTCCTCCGACACCTCAATCGATATCTCGTAATTTCTCACACCCGCCAGCGTTGCCTGGCTGATATTATCCATGGCGGTAAGCTCGTCGCGAACCTCTTCGGCCAACTCTTTAAGTGTCCTCTCGGAAGCATCCCCGTACAAAACTATTGTGAGGACCTCGTGTCGGGTCGTAATTTCTGTTATGATGGGCTTTTCGGTTTCCTCGGGGAAGGTTATGATCCTGTCCACTTCGGCTTTGACATTATCCAGGACATCCTTGGTATCGGCATACTCTTCTACTTCGATAACGACCATACAAGTGCCTTCGAAGGAGGTCGAGCGGATTCTCTTTATCCCGTCAACGGCTGCAACAGCTTCCTCGACTCGCAATGCCACACCATTTTCAACCTCGCCCGGTGAAGCACCCAGGTATGGGACGGTTACGGTAATAATATCCACGCTCATTTCGGGGAAAAACTCTATCTTGATTCTAAAAAGGGTCATGAAACCGGCTACCATAATCAGCAGCATAAGCAGATTCGCGGCGACATGATTACGCGCGAACCAGGAAAGCGGGCCTTTGCTGTCTTCGATAAGCTCGTTCACTTCGAATCAAACTCCTTTTGTACCTCGGCATCTGTTAAGTGCGTGCGTATCTTCATACCGTCGGTAACGGCGTCAAATGAACTGATTATAATGACGGAACGGTCCTCAAGTCCGTCGGTGATGTAGGCGTAATTTTTATCCTGCCGGGCAATATTAACCTTCTGAATCCGTAGTCGGCCATCCCGGCATACCCAGACCTCGTCACCGTTATGAACAGCATAGCGTGGGACCGGTGTAACCCCTTCAAGTGTTTTGCCCTTGATTTCGATTTCGACAAACATGCCCGGCACCAACGGCGGCCGGTGATTCGATAACTCGAACGGATTTACAACTTCCACAACCACGTTGACCATTCTCGATGTCGAGTCAATCCTGCCCTCAGTTCGGGCGACCCTTCCGGCCCAGGTATGCCTGGCGCCGGCAAAATCCGCTGTCACCAGGGCCTCGGCGCCACTGACCAAAGGTGAATTTGCAGAATCGCTAAATCTGGCGGGCACGTCAAACCAGGCCATGTCGCGATCCTCCAACGGCACTACAATCTCGGCAACATCGGTCCCGTAAACGGTTGCGACAGATTGACCGGCCATGAGATATTGTCCCACGTCGAGGGACTCGGACGCTATTCTGCCGTCAAAGGGCATTGATATTACTGTTCGCTCCAGATTCAGTTTTGCGGTAGCAAGTTGCGCTTGTGAGGCCTTCAGCCGTGCTTTAGCCTCGGCAATCTGTGGCTCGTGAAATACCAGCGGGCTTGTAGGCTTGTTGTTCGGATTAAGTTGTTGCCACTCCTGCCGGGCAACCTTTGCCTCAGCAAGTTCCCTGTCCAGATAGACCCGGCTGGTAGCAACAGCCGCTTCTGCATTTTGAACGGCCAGCTTGTAATCTCTCTGGTCGATTGTTATCAGTGCCTGGCCTGCTTTGAAAAAGCCGCCGTTAACAAAATCTTTGTGGCAATTAACAACTCGTCCGGAGACCTGTGGCACTACCTGGACCTCAACCTTCGGCTCAACCGTTCCGTAACCACGAATAACCATTTCCATATCCTGTTTGTGCACTATCAGACTGTTTAGTAAAGGGGATAAAATCTCCTGCCGTTTTTTTGCCGGCGGCTTCCGCAGTAAAATCAACATTGTCAAAACGACTATACCTATAGCCAAAATCGCCAATATCGGCAGTATCCTCTTTGCTTTGTCAGTTAATTTCGTCATCTGCTACCCTCAACTTTCCAGACTGCATTGTATCAGGCGCCGGGATATTCCAATCGCCGCCTAAAGCAAGAAATAGTTCTATTCGCGCATTCCATAAATTACCGGCAGTTAAGATGAGTTCGTTTTCTGCTAACCTTCTCCGCCGCTCGGTATCAAGTACAACCAGAAGCTGTTCCACGCCACGCATATAGCGCTGGCGAGCCAGAGTCTCGGTCTGGGAAGCTTGTTTGAGACGTTCGGCAAGATGGCCGAGCCTGTCTTTGAGTGTTTGCTGACGAACAAGGGCATCTTCGGCTTCCCGCAAGGCAACCAGCACCACGCCGGCATAGTTCTGGGCCGCCTGAGTAGCACGGGCCTTTGCCGCATC
>QNBT01000308.1 GCA_003644205.1 Planctomycetota bacterium
AGCTGCAGGTGGGCCGGCTGGGTCAGCATAAAAAGCTCGTTTATCGTGGTGATGGAGATATTTTTCACCCTGCCGAGGTTCACACCCATCCGTATCTGGCTAAGCAGAAACAGCGCCTCCTGCGAGCTTATCAGCCGGGCATTTCGCAAAACGCCCAAGGCCCGTTGTATCTTGTCGTCAACCGCGTTTGTCTGCTCGGTTAAGAGTTCGGTCCTGGCAAGCTTTTCGTATTCGACAATCTTGGGAACGATAGAATCGGAGAATTCGTTGACGATGTCGGATTCCGAGACGCCGAGAGTCAACTGGTTGGAGAGCTGGAAGAAGTCTCCCACCGCTTCGGTCCCTTCACCGAAAAGGCCCCTTACCGCAAGATTTGTATCCCTGGCGGCGTTAAAGAATTTCTCTATCTGGCCGGTCATCTTCAGCCCCGGCAGATGCAACATCACCGAGACACGGATGCCGGTGCCCAGATTAGTCGGGCAGGCGGTGAGGTAGCCGTATTCGCCGCTGAAGGCATATTCAACCTTCTTCTCTATCATGTCATCAATGTGGTTAATCTTTTCCCAGCACTGTTTCAATTGCAGCCCGGCCCCGAAGACCTGAATGCGCAGGTGGTCTTCCTCGTTTATCATAGCGGTGAATGATTCGCTGGGCGCGATTATGACGCCGCGAGGCCCTTTTCCGCGCGCGTGCTGTCGGCTGATGAGGTGTCTTTCAACTAATAAATCCTGCTCTAAAGAAGAGGCGTCGGCCATATTCACGAAGAAAACTTCCTCGCCGATGTCGAGTGACAGGATTGCTTCTTTCAACTTTTTCAGGATAGCTGTTTTTCGTTGAGCGGTAAGGCAGGGAAGGAACTCGAAACCTGCCAGATTGCGGGCTAAGCGGACACGCGATGAGATAACAATGTCGGCGTCCGGCCCGGAGCCGTCAAACCATTTGCTTATACGGCTGCTTAAATCGTTCGGTCTCATTGCAGGTGGTTTATCTCGTCTCTTAGTTTCGCTGCTGTTTCGTAATTCTCGGCCTTGACCGCGGCATCGAGCCTCTTGCGCAGGTTCAATAGCTCAATGTGCTTCTTGGTATCTGTGGGTACTTTTGAAGGGACTTTGCCGCGATGTACAGTATTTCCAGCTTGAGATTTTCTAATGATCGGCCGCAACGCCTTGTCAAAAACTTCATAATCGGCGCCACAGCCGAGCAATAACTCTTTACGGAAGCGTTTCAAAGTCATTCCGCAGTGAGGACATTCGGCATCGTCAACTATCATGTCGTCAGAGCCGCTGCCGGGGTAGTGCTGCGCCTGGACGGCCAGCAGCGTGCTGAGCAGCTCATTGAGGGGTATCTGGTTCTTGACCGCCAGACCCTGCTGCTGAGCACAGGCCTCACACAAATGCATCTCATGACGCTGACCGCCGTTGATCTCGGTCAGGTGGATAGTTGCCATATTTTGTTTGCAAGACTGACACTGCATATCTTATCGACCCTTCTGAACACATTATACCACATCGCACTTAAAATATCGACAATAAATTCACCCTACTGTAGCGACAAGCCACGCAAATCTTTTTATCCGGAGTATTTCGCCCAACAATCCGGCGCCTCCGAGACCTCGACATATTGCATTTTTACCCGCCCCGGCAGCAGCGGTTCGAGTTTGTCGTAAATATATTTTGCCACGTTTTCGGCGGAGGCATTTACATCCTCGAAGCAGGCAAGCTCTTCCAGCCGGGCACCGTCAAGCGGACTTACCACTTCCTTTATCTTAGTCTCTAACCAGTGAAAGTCAGCAACCAGGCCGCTTTCGTCGAGCTTCTCGGCTGCTACCGCCGAGCGCACAACCCAGTTGTGCTCGTGCAACTGCTCGACCCGACCATCGGGCATAGTCAACTGATGGCCTGCTGTAAAACTCGTCTGGACTGTAACGGTAAACAAACTATAACTCCGTAAAACTTAAAAAGCATCCTGCCTCTTAAATTGTATATCGAAATCAGGATAATAATCAATAGCCGGACTTAATTGTGCCAATACCGGCTATCAAGTATAAAAAATGGTGGTTTTCTCAAATACCAGAAAGAACCATACAAACCGGGAAAGAATACTCGGTCTGGTTCAAGTACTAATTTATTTAAATTTAGCAGTTGACAGGGAGGCCTTGGAAATTATATACTAAATTATAACAAATTAGTATATAATTAGTAGATGCGCAAGGTCTTGCAAATAAAAGGGGTAGCTAAATGAAAAAGCCAAAAACACCGCCAGATGTGTATAAAATTTGGGAGGAAGTCAGACACGACCCAGAGCGTTTTATGACTATCCGAGAAAAAATACCCAAATTGTCGGCTGCAGAGAAATACCTTCATTGGGATAAGCTTCGCTACCACACTCCCCCTGAAGGCCTCTCCCACCAGGAGTGGTGGTTTGGTTTAAAATGGCAACGACAGAACCTATTTAGACAAGTACCTTTGAAAGACAAATCTGGTGAGAATTTTAACTACCTTTTAGATGTGGACCCAATTGCAAAAAGGCTGCACGATATAGACCAGGGTGCTGGCGGATTTATACAGATGCCGGAGCAAATTACAAATCCGGACATAAGAGACCAATACTATGTGAGTTCCCTAATTCAAGAGGCAATTACTTCGAGTCAACTTGAGGGTGCTGCAACAACACGGAAAGTCGCAAAGGAAATGATTAAAAGCGGGCGCAAACCGATAGATCGAAGTGAACAGATGATTCTCAATAACTTCATAACTATGCAAAGAATAGGAAAGCTTAAAAAAGAAATCCTGTCCAAAAAATTGGTTTTCGAGCTTCACAGACTTATTACAGAGAAAACACTTGATGACCCATCTGCGGCAGCTCGCTTTCGTAAAGCGGATGAGCGAATAATTGTTGGCGACATGTACAACGAAGTTTTCCATGACCCACCCTCGGCCCAGGAGCTTGAAGATAGAATGGCAGAAATGTGCGACTTTGCCAATGGAAAAAGTCATAAGGAGTTCATTCATCCTGTCATTCGTGCTATCATTCTTCACTTTTGGTTGGCATACGACCACCCCTTTGTTGACGGAAATGGTAGAGTAGCAAGGGCCCTGTTTTACTGGTCCATGCTTCGTAATAATTATTGGTTATTCGAATTCATTTCTATTTCACAAATCATTCTAAATGCGCCTGCCGAGTATAGTCGAGCGTTCCTTTATACGGAAACTGACGACAATGACCTTACCTATTTCGTACTTTACCATTTGAATGTTATCCATCATGCAATAACAGAATTACACAAATATATAGAGCGCAAAACTTGTCAGATTCAAGCCCTTGAAACGCAACTGAGAGGTGTTGTGGCGCTGAACTATCGACAGCGAGCACTTATTAGCCATGCCTTACGCCATCCACATCACAGGTACACGATAAAGTCACACCAAATAAGCCATAATGTTGTTTATCAAACAGCGCGATATGATTTACTACATCTGGAAGGTCTTAATCTGCTCAAAAGTGCCAAGATTGGGAGAAGGTGGTATTTTACTCCTGTTGATAACCTTGAAGCGAAACTAATGAAATTGGGGTAATAATTGAACTGCCTCAACAGGCATGGTAAAATACAAAGCCTGTTCTTGTATGGCGTTGTAGTACTAATGCCCGGCCTTTTTTGCAAGTCGTTCTCTGAGG
>QNBT01000309.1 GCA_003644205.1 Planctomycetota bacterium
CTTTATAGCACTCCGTTGCGGGTGGAATACGGTCGACATGTGATTGCCTATATGTAACGAATAGAGCACAGTGGCAAAAATCATAAAAGCAAGAAAAATTGTCACCGCAACCAAGGATTGGTTGCCATAAGATGACCGAAATGAATTGTCGTGGGTATCTGCCATATAAGGAGGAAAACTGTTTCTTCAACGTGGTAATCAGCCCAGCATCGCTATATTTCCCAATATACTATTATAATTGTCCCAAAAAGTCAGACCGGTTTTTACATTCCTGCAACGATTAAATAATGCATGTTGACGTGATATATCGTCAAATATATCGCCGCGACTAAAATAATAATCCCTGTAATACTGCTGATGATCCCTGACAAAACACTATCCGTCTTGACAAAAAGCTTTTCGGTGAAAGTTATCGATACCAACGAATCAATACTTGCCGCCGCAGAAAAGAAAGTTGTTATCAAAAGCATTTCGCCGACAGATGAGAATTGTTCACGGATTAACCACGCGCCAAATAGCAGAAGCAGTTCCAAAACTACAAAAGCGACAATCGCCCAACCAATCCTGCTTGTATCAATACCAATTGGTTTGACCAGAATCGCCAGGCCGGCAATAAGAGCTAAAACACCCCAGCAAATCAAAGCGATCTTGTCACGGCGAATGTTGCGTACAGAACGGGAAATCTGTGCCTTTATCATCTTCTCATGATCAGGCAGCTCGGTAAGTGCTTTTGTATATACCTCTATAGCCTGGCGGAAACGGCCTGCATTGTAATATGTCTCTCCGATGTCTATCAGGATTTCCTGCGCATGAGGACTGTTTGGATACTCATCCCTCAGCCCTCGGTAAGCCCGGACCGCTTTGTCCGGATCGATTTGCCTGTACTGGTTTGCCAGCCAGTATTGCATCGCCGGCGCTAATTTGCTGAGCGGATACTTCTTGATTATCGATTCGACCTGAACCAGAAGTTTATCGCGTTCTTCGGCGATATGTTTTTTCCTTGCGAACTCAATCTTTCTAATTCGGTCAAACTGAACTAACGGCTCATAATTATAATCGCAATATGTGGACAAATACTTTATGCGCTGCCTTGCAAGCGGCCCAAGCGTCCCCTTGGGATATTCATCGAGCAAACGACTATACCACTGCAAGGCCTCGGTAAATTTGAAAAGCTTCTCATCATAGATTGACGCTATGGCAAAATAAGCATCGCTGATCTGAAAGTGTCCCTGATGGCTTGCGATAAAGTCTTTGTAGGCTTTGACGCTGTCTTCGTATGCTCCCTTATCCGCCAGACGCCTGCATTCGGTGCAGGTTCTTTTTTCTTTAAGAGGCGGACTTTTCAGAACAACTTCTCGGCCATCGTCAAGAAAAACCGCCCTGACAGATTCAACATCCACATCAACCCTGACCGCAATGCCGTCGGCGCCTTGGGCCTTTTGGCCGCCGGCGCCAATCCCAAAATACTGTACGCCGTCAATTTCGACGGATTCCTCACTTTTTGCGACAACGGCCACAAATGCCACAGGACTGGCCGGCATTCGCTTGTTGTGAGTAACTAAAATCGAATGCAGTTCGGTTTGCTTGATCGCCTCTTTATCAATTTCAATCGTCGAGCTGATTACCCCGAGTGTATGAGCGGCGGGTGCGTCAAGCATCGTCGTAATCTTATCGCTTCCATCGGCAAAAATCAGCCGTAAACCGCCCCAGTCCAGCTTCCACAAACCAACGGAATCCACAGCCTTTCTCTCTCCGGTCGCCCTGAGAAATGGCGAATCAACCCCGCCAGGGCCATAGATTGGAATGTATGGCCGAACTTGTGAAAAGCAGTCTGTTTGTTGGTTGGCTTCAGTTAAAGATATTACAAACTCAGGCACTTCAGAGCTTACTAATGACACCATTCGCTCGCCGATATTACCAGCCGCCAGCAGAAATGAGAATGGACCGGTTGGCCCTGGCTGTGTCTGAAATTGAAAGCGATTCTTTGAATTGCCGATCCAATACGTATAACGGGTAGACACTCTCAGGCCGGTAATTACAACTTCATGCCGACCGGACGGGCCAAAAGTCTCAACTACGCCTAACGGCTTAATATTACTTCCCGCCGGCTTATAGAAAACCTTACCCTTATACGGTGTCTCACTGAGCCAGGCTATCGTAGCCTGAGAGGTGCTGACATTCAAAACTTCAGGCCTTACATCACCCGCAGCGGATTTGCGAAATTGCAAAACAGCAAAAACCACCATTCCAGCGATTATCACAGCCAGTAAAAGGTATAGTTTGCGCACTGATTAATCCTATCTGGAAAGTGCCCTATTGTCAAGAGTAATCTTGGCAATTTATGGCTAAAATTATCACTGAACAATTTCTCTTGTCCAATATCAAACTCGGAGATATATGTATTGTCAACCGTTTAGCTGCCAGTGGCTTTCATAACCAGTTTTGTCAATTGCACCGCCCTGTTGACCCCCATCTTTTCCATAATGTTGCAGCGGTGATAATCGACTGTCTTAGGGCTAAGATTTAATTCGAGACCTATCAACTTATTGGTCTTGCCGCCTACTATCCCATCAAGAATTTCGCGTTCTCTGGATGTAAGAGTGTCCATTTTTTGCTGAATATCCGCGATTTCGATCTGATTGCGATAGTTCTTCAGGCTCGTTTCGATGGCTTTATTAATACTATCCAGCAGCTTCTGCTCACTGAATGGCTTTTCAATAAAATCGACCGCTCCGCCCTTGAAAGCCTCGATGGCGGTGGAAACATCACCATGGCCGGTAATGAAGATGATGGGCAGTTGACTCCTGTGTTCTGCGAGCTTGTTTTGTAGTTTCAGCCCGCTCATGCCAGGCATACGAACGTCGAGCACCAGACACCCGGGACTGCTAAAATCGGAAGACTCCAGAAACTCCTGACCGGAGGCAAAGGTTCTGACATTAAAGCCTGCTGCTTCGATAAGCTTCCCAAGACTCTTAAGGACTTCCTCGTTATCATCAACAATAAAAACTACAGGTTCGGTTTTTGCCATTATAAGCTCCTGTGTTTCTATATACTACTACCGGCAACTGGCAATGTAAATCTAAAAGTCACACCGCAATCCGGATTTGCTTCCGCCCAAAGCCTGCCTTTGTGCGCGTCGATTATTGACTGGCTGATAGTCAAGCCAAGCCCCAGGCCGGCAGGTTTAGTAGTAAAAAAGGAATCGAATATTTTCTCGCTGTTTTCCGCTGAGATCCCCTGGCCTGTATCAATTACCGCAACTTCGATAGAGTGGTCAGTGCTCATTTGGGTCTGAATAGTCAATCGACGCTGTTCCAACTCAACATCTGCCATTGCTTCAATGCTATTGATAACTAAATTCAAAAGAGCCTGCTCAATCTGGACAAAATCAGCTAAAAGCGGAGGCAGTTCTTCGGCAAGAGCCAGATTCAGACTGACTTTATTTTTACGGATATCGATATGTATAAAATCAGATATTCCTTTAACGAGTGTGTTAATATCAACGGTAGTTTCATGAGGCGCGCGTTTCCTCGTGAAATCCTTAATATGTTTGACAATTTCCCCGGCTCGTTTAGTCTGGTTGGCGACTGCTTCCAGATTCTCGATAAGCTCGTCGGTATTCGCATTGTCGGCCCCGACAGTACGTAAACACACATTCGC
>QNBT01000310.1 GCA_003644205.1 Planctomycetota bacterium
AATACCTCCAGTTCGTTAAAAAGCGATGGCACGCTCGCAGTGTATAGAACGTGCCATCTGGTTAATTTGATTGATTACTTTGAATTGAAAACTACAAAACAATGCTTACGTGGCAGCGGAATTCTTGTAGGGTGATTCGTATGATTTTACCGTTCCATCCTTGTATTTGATCGTAATGGCCTCGTTGTCATCGAAGATTATCTGCTTCCAGTTTTTAACAACACCATAAAGGCAGTTTCGCAATTTTGACCGCAGGTACTCTGCAGGGCCGATGATAGTTGCCCAGAACTCTTCCAGTTCCTGTTCGAAGTAGTACAATTGTGTGTCATAAGTATCACCATCATCGTTCCAACTGCCAAGATGAAACCATATATCGGTTGAACTCAACTGATTTCTGGCTTCAAGCGTGACATACACATTCATACAGCACCAGCTTCTTTTCTCAGCAGGCTGTTCGAGTACCGCCATGAGTACATCAGACTTGAATACCTTGTCATCGCTTGTATGCACCGTTATATGTAGCGAATCAACTGCGATAAGCGTTTCGCTCCAGATACCTTGCTGGCCAAGTTCCTTGCCTATCATTACCTCAACTTTATTTACAGTAGGCAGCTTTGCCCAACTGTATCCATCATAAGCAGGAGGAATCCTTACCGGCACAAAAGGCTCTTTGAATTTGCCGGTTGCAGCTAATAGATGTATATTAGCTGCATCGGTTTCACAGCCATCCTCGCAATCCTTACTCATCCTGTAACATTTGCACAGAGGTAAATCATCCGACTTCGTTATCTCTATTGGCTCTACAACATCATCGTACAGAAGTCCTACATCAAACACAGGTTCAGCCTCAGGTAGATCGATACCAAGTTCCTTCGCACGTTCATATTCCTTAAAAGGCAGCTTATGTGAGCCTTGCTTCTGTATGAATCGGAATGCCTCAATCTCAATTGCAGCCTTAAGCTCCTTGAAAGCGGTGTTTTCAATAAGCTGTGTCCGTGCCGGAAGCATCAGCCGGATACCGGTCGAATCTCCGGTCATATCCACCAGGAATGTAAGCTCCGTATCACTTACCGGCGAATTGGTAAAAGAGATCACTTGGCCATGAAAGTTCACCAGGACATCGTTGGAATAGTACCCGTGCCTGAAATGTGTATGCCATTTATTCAGGGCTTTCTTGGGGCGTACTTCGATCTTGCAGCCCAGTGCAGGATAATCGGCAGCATCCTCAGAGCAGAACTTCTCCTTGCCACATTGCTGACCATCAACCGTAACTGTCAGACCGCTGAAAACCGCATGTTTTTCAACAGTCGCAAATTCCCACGGTTCATCCTTGAACACAAGAATTGTACCTTTTATGGACTCACCATTTTGCATAACCATAACCGGCTCACCTGTCCAGGCCTTCTCGGTTATGCATACCTTCCTGTTTCCGCTACAAATGGTTACCTCTCTTGGTGCCAGGCAAAAGACACCAACGCCTGCAGGATCTTCTGACTTCTCCATTGCATCGTCCCAGTCCGAATCGCCGAGATGCAGCAGTTTCGAAAAATCCTCAATACCGCTGCCGTTGTCACAGACAGTAATGAAACCGTCCTTGTTGATAATGTTTACATGCGTTGCACCCGCTCGTCTTGAATTTTGCAGGATTTCAATAATCCTACCGTCCATTGTACCAGTGAACAACCTACTGGCCTTTGTCAGCAGTCTTTCACTGACTTTCGCACAAATTGTTTCTTGCATAAAAACACCTCACTTTCTTGATTAAGATTGATAAAAAAAGCACGCCCCTCACCAAAAGAGATGTGCCTACAGTTACATTGGTATTCCGAGGGTATTTCACATTCGGTTAGAGGTATTCCGCGGCAAAATCTGCCGGAAAACCATGATTTGAAAAACAGTTCCAACTAAGAAGATGTTTTACTGGTACTTTTGTTACAGCAGGTCATTTCCTAACCTTTTTGCTGTGTGTTTGAATCGCTGTTTCCGGAGTGTCTCTATTTTGCCATGTTTTGTTTAACACGGAGTAGTTGTCAATGGTTCAAAAGCACTTAACGTGCTGGTGCGATTTTTGCCAAAAGGCGTTGTGTTGTTTGAAATTATAGAATTGCTAAAAGAAATGCTTTTAAAACAAATCAACTGATTTGCCGGTCGAGTGAATCAGTTGTTTCTTTATAAAGCAAAATTACGGCTGATTAATGTGGAAATGGTTAAATTGTAATGTGTAACCTCGGCACAAAAAGATGTGCCTAAAAAAGCCGCTCAGGGATAAACTCCTCGGGCGGCTTTAATATTTTTAAGAGGGTTTTAAGGCTCAGCCCATGGAACATTTTCTGTTTGTCCTACCCATTTCGCAGTTAGACGATTACTGTAAGTACCGCAGTACTCGCATATCCTGAGCAAAGTAAGTTCCAAATACCATTGCCCCAAGCTCCAGGCTGGGAAAAATACCCTATCAAATTTGCCCCGTCGTTTGTGTTCTGAGTGCACAAGAGAATTTCTGATATCCGTAATTGCCTGCGGAGCATCAATCCAGTTATGTTTTTTAGCAGATTTACACAGTTCCGGCAAAGACGAAGGTATATCTATAGGAATATCCAAAGAAGAAAAAAGCAGTCTAAATTTATCAGATGCTCGAAGATTTTTGAATCCTTCTGCTTCGATTAGCCGTTTATATTTCACGGCATATTCAAATGCGAGCCGTTCAATTGCTGCTTGAGTGAGAATGATTCCAGCATCAATGTTAATACCGCGACCTAAAGTAGAACAGTTACTGTTTAAATACCAATAAATCACTTCTTGTAAAGCATCACGCCAGTCATTATTTTTCCATTTCGCTATAAAACCAGGGAAAAGATCGGCTAATTGCTTGGGATGGTGAGGGCAAAACCATGAAATAGGAGAGTCCCATTGTCTTTCAGGAGAAGACCATGCTTCCCATACTTTATTTTCTGTGTCGTCGAAACCAACGGCTAGGCAAGGATTGCACCATATCCCTTTACTAAACGACAAAAAGAATCTCAAAGCAGTCAATATTTCTTCTGCCGCTTTACCATCAAAGCTTGAACGATCTTCTCTGTTTAGGCGCCCTATGTGGGTCAAGCCATAACCGCCCCTTTCTTTTAATGTTTTGAGGGTATCTGGTGTGCTATGCAGCGACTTTAACTCAATATTCCAACCATTAGCAGCAAGATCAACGTGGTGGATTGCATGACACGCGTTACCAATGTGCTCCGAGGATCGTCTCATACCAAATAAATACTCATAATTAAAAAGGTGAAAAACAATCTCATTGATCGAAGTGCTCTGGTCGCCAAGGCCTATTACTGGTTCTTGTCTTGGACACCAAACAAAATCGACTTTCCCGTCTACAGGAAGGGTTTCCCGTACAACGAAGCCGGGTATATCACTGCTGCCGACAGTCAGCACCTCAATACCTGAATCTAAGGAAGATGAAGAAAATGAAGACAATGAGGTATGAATATAAATTCCTGGCTTGTGAGCAAGGTTAAGACGAACTTCAGCATCTCCTTTATAATACCAATTGGGAATAATTAATGCGCTGAGCATCTAAACGCCGACATAGTTCATAGTGCCAAATAAATGATAATTTTTTAGCATGGAGGCTACTATGAACATCAAAACACATCACACATCA
>QNBT01000311.1 GCA_003644205.1 Planctomycetota bacterium
AGCAATCCAGTCGCTCTTAACTTAAGCGCTCTACATACCCCCAACTTACCGGCCTACACAAAGCGTTTCGAGGTTGGCCGAATCCACATTGAAGACAAGCTGACTGCCCATAGTTTTGATTGTTACGTTTGAGAACGGTCCGGACGAGGGAAAAATCGGGTATATAGCAGCCGGCTCAAACCTCTTGAATTTCAAGTCAGAAACCTTACCCGAACACAAGGCAATCCCTGTATAGACCCGAGTTGTGGTTCGGGTTGTACAAAAGAACGCGCAGGGTTTTTCGAAGAGCAGAACCAGTAAACTCCTGGGTATTTGCTTATTTCAAAGTGCCGAATAAGACACTTAGTACGAACATTAGCAATATAACGAATGAAACGATAAAACAGGAGCCATGTAGTGAAAAGAATTAGCATATCCAGCCGGTTTTGGAGAGGATTCGGCATCTTCAATATTCTGCTTTCCTTATTATACGTATCGGGATGTGGGCCGAGCTTGTCCACTCCCACGCAAGTGGAAGCATTCAATCGGGCAGGGCCGATTGTATTACAAACCAGCGCAGACGATTCGGGCACAGCGCAAAATCAGACCGGCCACTACAGGGTTATGCCGGGCGATATATTGGAATTCCAAATGCCCTCCAGGCTGATTGTTATTTCTTCCGAGTTGTCCAAGCCACCGAAGGAGTTTGAGACGTATTTGAGCCGGGTTGATGATGAGGGTATGATAAAGCTTCCTATCATAGGCGAGTTGAATGCTTCGGGTAAAACGCTTTCCGAGATTGAATCAATGGCGATTAAGGCGTATTACCCGAAATATGTTGTTACCAGCCCGATGATTGTCTGTAAAGTGCTCGAATACGGCAGACAAAGTGAAAGCGTCTTCACCGTCATGGGGCTTGTCAGGCAACCAAATGCGTTTCCATATCCGCCGAACGTACAATACAGTCTTATGGAGGCATTAGCCTTTGCCGGGGGGCTTGATATGGTTGCGGACCCGCGATATCTAAAGGTATATCGACAGGATGTCAGTGGTAAAATTGTATCTGCCACCTTTGGTATCGACAGCAAATCTTTTGCCGATACCGCTCGTGTTCTAATCAAACCGGGTGATATTGTGTATGTTGATCACACATTGAGGACACGCACCAACGCTTTTCTGGCTAACATATTTTACATCAGAGCGGGTGTAGATATCGATGCGAACCGATAACATTTCAAATCCGGGAGCCCAAATGGATAAAGATAGCCCTGTTGATAACGGCGCTTACAACATTGCACCAGCAGCCGGTGCGGACCACCTGCAAAGCAGCTTACTACAGATAGCCCTGCGTCACCGATGGGTCATATTGGCGGCGGTGCTGGTGTCTTTAATCGCAGCTTTCGGCTACATCCTGAAAGCAACGCCGATTTACACAAGTGCATCCAAGCTTTATGTGGAGCAAAGCGGCCCCAAGATCATTACCGAATACAAAGGGGTCATGACACAGTCTAAAAACTATCTCTATACGCAGGGCGAGTTGATAAAGTCCACGCCTATAGTTGCTAACGTTGCCGACGATTCCGAAATAGGAAGGTTCAAGACATTCGAGCAGATTGACAATCCAGCGGCTTTTCTCAAGAAGAATATCAACGTTGCCGTCGGAAAAAAGGACGACATTATAAAGGTGTCGTTTGATTCGCCGTATCCTGCTGAAGCCGCTCAGATAGTCAATGCCGTAGTGAACTCATACGTGGATTACCATTCCTCCCGCAAACGAAGCACCGTTTCTGAAGTGCTGAAAATTCTTCAGAAGGAAAAAGTCAAGCGTGATGCCCAACTGACGGAAAAGTTCCAGCAATTGGTGCAGTTCACAAAAGAAAACGGTATCGTTTCGTTTGACGACAAAAATGGCCCTATAGTATTTCAAAGACTGGCCAAGCTCTCGACAGCTCTGACTGATGCGCAACTGGCAACCATCAATGCAAAGGCTGATTTCGAGGCAATCCTGAGCATGGTTGACGAACCGGAAAAGATCAAGCAGTTCGCCATGGCTCAGCCCAATGCTGGTGTACGCGTATTTGTGAACGATGTTCAGAGCCAGTTGCAATCGGAGCTGAAAGACCTTGAATTGCAGCTCGCCAATGCAAAGCTGCACTGCACTGAAGATCATCCGTCCATTGAGGCAATCCGGGGGCGGATTAAGTATATCAAGCAATTGCTTGGTGAGAAGGCGAAAAACTTTGCGGATGCATATCTTGAGGTGATGCGGCTGAGATGGACGACGGCCGGCCAAAGGGAAGACGAGTTACTGGCATCTTTTGACGCCGAGCGCAAGGCGGCCCAGGACCTGGGTGTCAAGGCCGCTGAATACTCGGTGCTCCAGTCGGAATTGAAACGGACCGAGAGGTTGTGCGACATCCTCGACAACCGCATCAAGGAGCTGAATGTTACCGAAGACGTTGGTGCTCTGAACATAAGTATATTGGAGGTTGCGTATCCGGCCATCCATCCTTCAAGGCCCCAAAAAGCCAAAATTATGATGGCAGCTTTGGTACTGGGTCTGATGTTAGGTTTTGCTCTTGCTCTTGTTAGGGACTGGATGGACTATCGGCTGCGGTCGGCAGACGAGATTTCTGCTGTTCTTGGTCTTCCTGTTCTCGGCGTTGTGCCCACGATACTGCCCGAGCAGAACATTGCAATTCATAGTGGCAAAGCATTGCTTAAGTTTAAGTCAGGCGCAAGTAGAATCTGGCGAACGATACAAGCGGGCATATCTTCGGACGCAGCCGGGGTCGAGACAAAGACTGTTTCGGCCGTTCCGCGTTCCGAAGATACCGCTCAGGGCGCCTTAGATACGAAGGCCATTGCGGAGCGTGGCCAAAGGGTTCACCTCGCGCCAAAATCCCACGTTGCCGAAGCATATCGAACAATACGGACGGCTGTGTTTTTTGGTGTTCCAAAGGGACAGGCCAAAACGATTGTTATCACATCTCCGGCACCAGGCGATGGAAAAAGCACTCTTGCCAGTAACCTGGCCCTTACGATGGCCCAGGCAGGCCAAAGGACACTTGTGCTTGATGCCGATTTTCGAAAGCCGGTTCAGCACAAAATCTTCGAGATTGACCACGGCAAGGGGCTAAGCAATGTCTTTGCCGGAGCTATCACGTTAGATGAGGCGATTGAAGCAGGACCCGTCGAGGGACTTGATATATTGCCGTGTGGCCCGGAAGTGCCCAATCCCTCGGAGATACTAAACAGCGACACATTCGCCAATATGTTGAATGAGCTTGTCCAGAAATATGACCGTGTCATCATAGATTCACCGCCGGTAACACCGGTTGCCGACAGCCAGATTCTTGCAGCGATTTGTGATGTGACAATTATGGTGCTCCGTGCTGAGAAATCGACCCGCAGGCTTAGCAGACATGCCAGGGACAACCTGCTCAGTGTCGGCGGTCATTTAATTGGGGTGGTTGTTAATGACGTTTCGCAAAGGAGTGGGCGATACGGCTATGGTCGCTACGGTCAGTACGGCTACTATGGTTACTGCTCGTATTACGGACACTATGGTTACGGGCGTGATGAAAGGCAAAGGCAGTATGCGTAAAACAATTTGTTC
>QNBT01000312.1 GCA_003644205.1 Planctomycetota bacterium
ACTGGCCAGGACGATATACTCGACCGTAGAAGCCGGAAGCCCCATACCCCAGGTTCTGTATGTAGCGGTAGCGGAGGTGTTGGCGGCGATTTATCGAATGCGGCATAGAAGATAAGATACTTTTAACCAAAGTAAGAAGGCAAAAAGACTCTGCTCTCGACTTTTTGATGAGTATCGTCCCAAAGTTTGCCGAAAGTGCTATCGGGTAAAAAGCGTTTATCGCCTCAGAGCACGCTGAGGACGCGGAGTTGGTTTATATTAAAGAAGTTACGGCCCAAACCGGAAAATGCCAACTACAACATTCTGTTGCTTGCGATAAGCGCTGTATTTTACATAAGTCATTTTAAGCCACAAATCTCTGCGGTCTCTGCGTCCTCGGCGGTGGGATATAGCCGCTGCGCGATTGAAAATCGGGCGGCATTGCTATTGACATATCGAAACCGGCGGGTTAAAGTGTCTTGTGATGGAGCGAGGGGGATGGATAATCAGTTTTGAGTTCTTAGTTTTGAGTTTTTAGCTTCAGAGTGAGTAAGGATGCAAAAGCCGACACTATCATCTTGTATTTGTGATAATTTGGATAAAATAGAGAAGAAAGAGCCCGGCCCTTTCGTAACGATATCGCGTCAGTCCGGCTGTGACGGCTACGAGTTGGGCGATTTATTGGTCAAAAAGCTCAATGACCGCGCAGGCGACGGTAAATGGCGGGTCTTCAAGAAGGAGCTTTTGAAGCAGCCGGCTTTTAACCTCATGCTGGATAATTCAATGTTCAACATAGACCAATTAGCCGAACAGATTATCTTCGCAATGGAGCCAAAGAAGCTGATATAACACATCCAGAGGGAAGTGCTGGTTATCGTTAGCCCTTTAGACACTTAATTACAGGAAAGGTAATGTGGAACTTATAAAGCAGATTAAAGAGGCCGAAGAGCAGGCCAGGAAAATCCTTGAGGAGGCCAAGGCGGATTCGGCAAAGATTATCGAAGAATCCCGTGTCCAACAGGCTGAGCGGCTCGCCGGCGCCGAAGAGAAACGCAAAGAAGCAATTGCACGGGCTGTTCAACAGGCCGCCGAACAAGGGCAACAGGAAGTTGAAGCCCTTCAAGCCGCCGCGGCCGAGCAAAAAAAGAAACTGCAGGCAAAGGCCGCGACAAAGATGGAGGCGTGTGTGGAAAAAGTGGTCAATTATATAATTAGTTCGTAGTTCATGGTTTGTAGAAGCAGGTGCAATGGCTTTAAGCCAAATGTCGAAAGTAATGATTGCGACCCACCGCAGTGAAGCTACGGAGGTGTTAGAGGCTTTGCAGCGGGCGGGGATTATGCAGGTGCTTGATGCCGAGCGTGCGATGGTCAGCAAGGATTGGCCCGAGCTTGGCGTGGACATCCAGCGGCCGAAGGACCTTGAGGATATGGTAGCTCGCCTGGACAAGAGCATAACATTTCTAAGTGCCCACGCTACGGACAAAGAGGGCGGCACGATACTGCGGCCTTTGGCAATCGTTGATGCGAACAGGTACTCTCAGGTTGTCAACGGCAAAGAGGCCCTGGATCTGCTCGAGGAGGCAGAGGAAATTTCCGCCCGGATAGACCGGCTGGATACCGAGTATGAAAACAGTCGGGGCACGTTCGAAGCACTATATCCGTGGCGAGAGCTTTCGACACCGGTTGACGAAATGCGCAACCTCGAGGGTACTACTTGTATAACCGGGTTGATAGGGCTTCAACGTTTTGATGAGGTGTCGGCGAAGCTCGAAGAGTTAGGGGCGGCCTTGCAGAAGGTCGGCGCAACAAGTAATGCGCATGCCTGCTTAATAGTGTGCATGAATGAGTCTGTGGGCGAGGTCCAAAAGGCCCTTCGCAGCAGCGACTTTGAGGCTGTGACCTTTGACAAGATGGAAGGGACAGTAAGCGAGCTGCTGGAAAGGTGCGAAGTTGATCTCGCTCGGATTGGGACAGAGCTTGGCGATGCGAATCGAAAGGCAGCCGAGCTTGCGACCAAAAGGATGAGCCTTAAGATTCTGTATGACCATTACCGGAATCTTTTAAGCAGGGAACAAACACAAGCTGCGGCGCCGGCGACGGAACATGTGGTACTGATAGAAGGATGGGTGAAAACTAAAGATTACGGAAAGCTTGAGGAGATTGTCGGCAAGTTCGCCGCCACGAGCGTCGGCAAGATGGATATTGCGGAGGGCGAAGAAATCCCGGTCGAACTTGACAACAACAAGGCCGTTCGGCCATTTGAGGTGGTAACGCGACTGTACGGCATGCCACAACACTTCGATGTGGATCCGACCCTATTTCTGGCGCCGTTTTTTGCGTTGTTTTTTGGTTTGTGTCTGACCGATGCGGGATACGGGCTGGTGATGATAGCGGCTTTGGCGTACCTTGTGAAAAAAATGCAGGGGGATAAGAAGCTGCTTTGGATGCTTATTATCTGCTCGTCGCTGACCGTTGTTGCCGGTGCTCTTACGGGCGGGTGGTTCGGCAATACTATTCAGGAATTCATTCCCGGTCTGGACGGACTCAGACGTGCACTTATCTGGTTCGACCCTTTGGAAAAACCGATGATGTTCTTCGGTTTGTCTCTTGCGCTTGGCTACATCCAGATAATAGCAGGGCTTGTTATAGCGTTCGGCCATAACCTCCTGCGTAAAGATTATGTGGCGGCGGTGTGTGACCAGCTTACATGGCTGGTAATGCTAAACTCGATAGTGATTTTCGGTTTTTCCAAGGTGGGTGCAATAAACCCGGCGGTAGGTGGACTATTCGGAAAGATAGCCCTGATTCCGGCGTTGACGATAGTGCTGTTTAGCCAGAGAGAAGGTGGCTGGGGCGGCAGATTGGGGATGGGAGCGTATCAACTTTTCAGTACGATTTTCTTTTTGGGTGACGTGCTGAGCTATCTGAGACTGATGGCGCTTGGGATGGTAACGGCGGGACTTGGAATGGCTATTAATGTCATTACGAAAATCGTAGCAGATATACCGGTGGTCGGCTGGATTCTCGGAGCGCTGGTATTTGCAGGAGGACATTTATTTAATATTTCGATATCAGGCTTGAGTGCGTTCGTGCATACGTTGAGGCTTCAGTATGTTGAATTTTTCCCTAAGTTTCTTACGGGCGGCGGCAAATTGTTCGAGCCGCTCAGGAAAGGCTTTAAACATATTTACGTTAAAGAAGAGAGCCAAAAAGGAATCTAATAACTTGCAATAGTTTGAGAAAGTGAGGTTAACCGATGGGAGCAGAGTTTAACTGGGATCAGTTGGGTATGGCTTTAGCACTAACGGGTGCGGCACTTGCAGCGCTAATGGCGGGAATTGGCTCGTCAATAGGAATCGGTATTGCCGGGAGAAGCGCAACGGGTGTGCTAAGCGAAAAGCCCGAAAGGTACGGCCAGATGTTTATTATGGTGGTACTGCCGGGGACGCAGGGTTTTTACGGCTTTTTGGCGGCGTTTCTTGTAATGCTGAACCTGCACTTCTTCGATGCGGCGGAGGTAACGGTAGTGAGCTTCAAGATGGGGCTTTCGATACTGGCGGCATGTCTGCCGATTGCCTTTGCGGGTATGCTCAGCGCAAT
>QNBT01000313.1 GCA_003644205.1 Planctomycetota bacterium
AACCTTGTAACCAACGTGAAGCAACTGCCTGACATTCAGGTTATAATCCGGACATGACAAATCGTGCGTTACAGTACTTTTGAACCGCGAACCTGTCCAATTGTTAACCTCGTCAATTGATGGGAGCTTATTCTTGTCGATATCAATCACGGTTGCATAAGGACCGCATAATTCATCAAACCGTTGATAGGCTTCGGCATAAATTTTTCTGGCGATATGAAGTCCCCTGTCGCCTGCGGCTGCCAGGCCGATTATTTCCTCAAGCCATGTCGTGCCTGCTGTCTTGACATGCAACCCGGCGTTAAATTTTCGGATTGCTTTGTTGACAGGTCCATAAATGGAAAATTTGTCACTGCCGGAATGAATACTGAGTTTAAGGTTCTCCGGCAGCCCAAATTCTTTGATTGCAAATTGAATTACCGCGACATCCTGATTGAATTGCTTTTCATACTGGTTAATGTTACCGACATAATCGACCCCCTTATTAAATCGGCCGGAAAATTTTGGTGCAATAGTCTGGGCCGGAATAGCCTCATCAGCAATTGCAGCTAAGATAAAAAACATTTCTACCGGCGTCTGCGGCAGGTCCGTTTCGTCCATGGACACTTCTGTAATAAAGTTTCCCCTGCCCTTCTTCGACTCGATATGGCGGTATATACTGCCGGCCTCCTTCAGGGCCAGCAGGACTTTCGATGCGGTTTCACGAATAATATCTTCTGTGATATCGACCGGCTCATCAATACCTTCAATCCGCAAAGAACCCGCATACGTGGTGTACTTTTTGACAAATGCTTCAATTTCATCCTCCGAAGCCTGCTGTCCGATCATATCAGCAACGTCAAGCGTAAAAAAGTCACTCGAATCAATGAACTGGTCAACATTATTTATATTGATATGGTCCGCATCCACATAATAGGCATCCTGCCAGCCGAGTTCTTTAACGGCCGAATCAGCTTCCCGCCTGACCGATTCGGGTTTTGTATTGATAATACTGTGTTCACGGTGTGACTTATTCCAGACCGGAGCGATGTCAATGCCGGCCTGCTTTGCCTGGATAATTGCATTCAACTGAGCCTTGCCCTGATGAGCAAACCTGTCTCCAATTCCAAATGAATACTTTTCTAATTGCATATTGTACTCCTTGTGTTAATTTCTTTGCAAGAACCTGTGACAGCCACCTACCCATCGAGCCGGCGGCTCGCCGCGGCTGATTTATCCTCACTTTTGGCCCAAGGCTTTTATATTAATCTCTATCAGCCCCGCCTTCTTTTGGCCGAATACTTCTTCAATCGCCCCCTCTACGCTCTCCATTTTGACAATACCGGTCTTAGCCACAAACGCCCCCAAAGCAACAATGTTTGCAACTCGCACGTTACCGAGCCGGTTCGCCGTATCCGTTGCATCTATCTTTACAACGTCCAAATCCTCTCTTTGTATCCGGCGTGTTACCAGCGAGGTGTTTACGACCGCCAGTCCCCCGCTTACGATTCGCTCCTCGAACTTATCGAGCGACGGCTGGTTCAGCAATATCGCCACGTCCGGCCTCTCAATAACAGGGCTTGCAATCTGGCTATCCGAAATCACCACCGTCGAGTTGGCCGTGCCGCCCCTCATCTCTGCCCCGTACGAGACCATCTGCGTCACGAATTTCTCCTCCGCCATCGCCGCTCGTGCAAGGATGGACCCCGCCGAGACGACGCCCTGGCCGCCGAAGCCACCGATTATTATTCTTGTCTCGTTATTTTCCATCCCTGTCCTTAAAGACGCCTAACGGGAAAGCCTCCTTCATCCGGTTATTTACAAAACTTACCGCCTGCACCGGCGTTTGTCGCCACGCCGTCGGGCACATCGACAGGACCTCGACCAGCGAGAAGCCCTTGCCCTCTATCTGATATTCGAACGCCTTCTTTATCGCCTTTTTAGCTTTTGTTACGTCCCTCGGCGAGCTTACCGCCACCCTTTCCAAGTATGTAACGCCATCGAGACTCGAAAGCAATTCGCAGACCTTCAACGGCGGCCCCTCCAGATTATTGCCCCTGCCGCTCGGCGCCGTTGTTGCCTTTTGTCCCATCAGGGTTGTCGGAGCCATCTGGCCGCCCGTCATCCCGTAAATCGCATTGTTTATGAAAATGACCGTGATGTTCTCGCCCCTGTTGGCCGCGTGTACCGTCTCGTTCGTCCCGATAGCAGCTAAGTCGCCGTCGCCCTGATATGTAAAAACAATCCTGTCCGGCAGGGTCCTCTTAATCCCCGTCGCTACTGCCGGTGGCCTGCCGTGCGCGCACTCGATAATATCGCAATTGAAATAATCGTACAGCAGAACGGCGCAGCCCACCGGGGCCGTGCCTATCGTTCTTTCTCTAACGCCCAATTCATCGATCACCTCCGCAACCAGCCTGTGAATAATCCCGTGACCACAGCCGGCGCAATAGTGCGTCCGAACGTCATATAAAGTGTCCGGCCTTGCGAACTCCATCAACCAACCTCCAACTGTTGCGTCTCGGTCCTGTTTGCTCCCTTGGGGTAAACGGCCTGGGCCTTTTCAAAGATGTTCTCCGCAGTCGGATACCACCCGCCGCCCGTACCTAAGAACTCGACCGGCTTTTTACACTCTGTTGCCAGCTTCACATCTTCAACAAACTGCCCGTTCGACATTTCCACAACGAGGAACCTGGCGGTGCTTTCGGCAAGTGCCTTAAAGGCCTCATCGGGAAACGGCCACAGTGTAATCGGCCTTATCAGTCCGACCTTCATCCCCTTTGCCCGCGCAAGATTCACCGCACCCTTGGCGATGCGAGCGGTTATGCCGTAAGCCGCTATTACCAGCTCGGCATCATCCGTCCTTACCTGCTCGGCCAGCTTCAGCTCACTGCTGATTCGTTCGTACTTTTGGCGTAAGTGGATATTATGCTCCATCAAGTCCATCACAGGAAACAGGTGCAGTGTTTTCATAATCCTCGGCTCCCGACCCGCGCATCCGTCCAAAACGTAGTCTTTTTCGGGCGGTTCGAGAATCGGCTCATAAGGTTTAAGTTCCACGGGTTCTGCCATCTGGCCTAAAATTCCATCGCTCAAAATCATCGCAGGATTTCTGTAGTAGTCGGCATAGTCGAAGGCGTTCATCGTAAGTTGGTAAAGCTCCGGTAGGGTTGACGGCGCCAGGACTATCAGTCTGTAATCGCCGTGGCCGCCGCCCTTTACCGACTGAAAGTAGTCCGCCTGCGATGCCCGGATATTACCGAGGCCCGGCCCGCCCCGCTGAACGTTCGCTATCACGCAGGGAAGCTCGCCCGCTGCTATATAGCTTATCCCCTCCTGCTTAAGACTTATGCCGGGGCTGGACGAGCTGGTCATGCACCTTGCACCGGCTGACGATGCACCGAAAATCATATTAATCGCGGCAAGCTCGCTCTCGGCCTGTATGAACGTCCCGCCGACGGTGGGCATCCTTTTGGACATGTACTCCGGCACTTCGTTCTGGGGCGTTATCGGATAGCCGGCAAAGAATCTGCACCCGGCCTGGATGGCCGCCTCGGCCATTATCTCATTGCCCTTTAGCAAAACCTTTTTCGATATTG
>QNBT01000314.1 GCA_003644205.1 Planctomycetota bacterium
TTCTAACCGAAGAGCTGATGACAAAAATCAATGAACCGGGGTCTAATTTAAGGCTGAAACCAGATACGATTGTTACGGCAATCGATGGAGAAGAAAGAGTAGAATCGGTGACATTAAAAAATGTTAAAACCCTGGCTGTTGAACAACTTGATTGTGATGGTGTGTTTATCTTTATAGGTATGGTGCCCAACACGGAGTTTCTTAAAGGATTTATAGAATTTAGTGAAAATGGTTTTATTAAATGCGATCCGGCGTATCTGCGAACAACAGTGCCGGGTGTATTTGTTGCCGGCGATTGCAGGGTCGGTGCAGCTATGCAGCTTATTACCGCGGTTAGCGACGGTGTTTTGACAGCGATGATGATGAAACAATACTTCAGGGATCCTGAATGGTGGACCGAATCGGTATCGGATGTGCTGCAGCCCGGAGGATGGTAATGAAGTGTTTGACGAATAATAATTATCTGGTTAAACTCTCAATAAGATCTGAGCAGTGTAAAATTTACTGGATATTGACAAAATTTGGAGATGTTTTATGGAATCATTGACGAAAGAAGCCTTTTTACAAAAAGTATTCAATTATGAACAAAATAAAGAATGGAAGTTTGAAGGCGAGTTGCCCTGTATCATTGACTTTTATGCTGATTGGTGCGGGCCGTGCAAAATGGTAGAACCTGTATTACAGAAGCTTGCTGAAGAATACCAAGGCAAACTCAACATCTACAGAATAAATACGCAAGATGAGCAGGAATTAGCGGCCGCATTTGGTATTCAAAGCATACCAAGTCTGCTTTTCGTGCCGTTGAGTGATAAACCTCAAATGGCGGTAGGAGCGCTGCCCAAAAACTCTATAAAAAAAGCAATAAATGAGGTCTTAAAGGTTCCCGAAAATTAAAGCGAGATTTATCATTGGGCAATATCCGGATCCTCACCAGCAGATTAAGACTGTAAGTTATTGAACAGATCTTAGCTTTTCCTTCCATTGTTTTTTTCTTCGCAATTTTTGTGTTTTTTAAAGGGTATTGAACGAGTCTGAATGAACATGGCTTCTATACAAAATACTCAAGAAACAAAACCCCATGCATATCAGCAAAGAAATATGCTGGCTGGTATTGTTCATGGTACTTTTTTCAATATGGCACAGGCATTCGCAGAACCCTTTGCTCTGCTTCCCCTTTTCCTGTCCGGCTTTACATCATCGAAGTTGATTATTGGATTAATAGTCGGGCTGATGCAGGCCGCAATGGTACTGCCGCAATTGCTGATGTCTCGTCTTCTAAGGCGTCGTCCGAATACGGCAAGACCTTTGATGCTTACCGGGATTTGGACAAGATGCGGCGTATGGGGACTTTTGGGTATTTTAGCTCTTACAATTTCCGAACAAAACACTGTGCTTCTTTGGGCATCGGTCATACTTGTTAGTCTATACTCCTTTGCCGGCGGCATAGCTGTGCTTCCTTTCAACAGGATCATAAGCGAGACAATTGTGCCGGAAAAGAGAAGCAGCTTTTTCGGATGGCGGCTGTTTTTTGGCGGCTTTATGGCCATGATGGCCGGCTTTATTGTTAAATTTGTGCTGGGCAGCGATAAAATGCTTTGGCCTAAAAATTTTGGCGTTCTGTTTCTGCTCTCCTTTGTGACGCTGATTATCGCTTATACAGCTATGTCTATGTTCAGGTTCCCAAATGATCCGCCCGGCAAATCTAAAGATTCCATGTCGCCGCTCTGGCATGAATGCTTAAGAGTTTTCAAGACTTATCCTGTGATGAAAAAATTGGTGATAATCGAGCTTTTGACATCTAAGCTAGCGCTTTTTATGCCTTTCCTGACACTTTATGCAACGCAAACTCGGCATATTCCGTTGAAATGGGTGGGGATTTTCATAGTCTGCATGAAATTAGGAGCCATGTTGAGCAATCTTTTATGGATGCCTATCGGAAATAAAGTCGGTACCAGAATCCTTATCCACACAGGTATAGTAACGGCAATTATCTCTCTGCTGCTAACAATCTTTGCAGATAACGTTTTACTGTTTTCGCTGGCCTTTTTTGTTACAGGTCTTGCTTCCAGCGCGCTTATGGTCGGCTACAATGGATACATACTGGAAATCGGGCCTGAAGAAACACGCGTGCTGCTGGTGGCAATTAAAGGCACTATGCTTCTACCGCTTTATTTTATGCCTCTGCTAGGTGGACTAATTGCCGATTTGATGGGGTATTTATGGTTATTAATATTAGGCTTGGTAATCTTTTCCCTGGCTCTATTTTTGGCATTTACCCTATGTGAACCTCGCAGAGGCGACAAAGCATGTGGGCCATGCCTGACCAATGAATTAACTTAGCGTGATATGTTTGCAAAAAAGACTATGGAAAACAGAATAACGATAAAAAAACTTGGCAGAAACGATCCTTGTTGGTGTGATAGTGGTAAAAAGTACAAAAAATGCCACATGACGCAGGATATGTCTATCAAACGACCTCAATCATCTTTTAATTTACCAGTAGCATCAAAGCATTTGATATCCAAAGGGCAAATCAGTCCGCTTCGTGCTGTTCCTGCACATATTAAGCGCCCGAATTATGCTGAAAATGGTGGTGATGAAACAGAATCTTCAATGCAAAATAAATTGAGCAGCCAGGAAATCGAACAGATGCGACTTACCTGTCGTGCTGCACGTCGGGTGTTGGATAAAGCCATAAAAGCCGTACGTCCTGGTATTACTACCGATTATCTTGACGCTGTCGTTCACGAGGCGTGCATTGCCGAAGGAGGATATCCAAGCCCGCTTAATTACAACGGTTTTCCCAAAAGTGTGTGTACCTCCGTTAACGAGGTTATCTGTCATGGGATCCCTGATGATAGACCTTTGGAAAACGGTGATATTGTTAATATAGATGTTACCATTTTTCTAAACGGCCTGCACGGTGACTGCTCTGAAACTGTTCCCGTAGGCAATATCGAGCCGGAGTCTCAAAATCTCCTGGCCGTCGTTTATGAATCTATGATGCGGGGAATTGCCGCTATTAAACCAGATGGTTTGCTTAGAGATATCGGTCGTGCTATTGAAACCTATGTAAAAAAACATGGTTACAGTGTAGTAAGGGCATATTGCGGGCATGGCATCGGCAGACATTTTCATTGCAGTCCAACCATCCCGCATTTTTACAATCCAGAAGAATATACAAAGATAAAACCAGGTATGGTTTTTACAGTTGAGCCCATGGTCAATATGGGCACCTGGAAGCATACAATCTGGAAAGATGGCTGGACAGCAGTTACTTTGGACCTAAAGCGAAGCGCCCAGTTTGAGCACACGGTGCTGGTTGCACAAGATGGCGTGGACATTTTAACCTTATCTGAAAAGCAATCGCAGTTATTTTTAGGCCAAAACAACAAGAACCATACACGGCAAGAGGATTATGCAAGTTCGATAGATATGGTGTAAGAATGATAGTAACCGTTCACAGTATTTTAGTTCATTGAAGTAAAAGTTTGTTTTTGTCCGATAAAAGTGTTATGGACAAAGACACTATTATTGAAAAACAACGGCAGTACATAAAACTGCTCGAAGAAAA
>QNBT01000315.1 GCA_003644205.1 Planctomycetota bacterium
CGGCGCAATAGCGATAGCGGGACAACGTGGACGGCCGATAGGCCGGGAAGGACCACGTGGGGGCGTCTTTCGCCAAGATCGATAACCATTAAACACCTGTTTGTGTTTCGCACGCGCCATGCTTGATTACCCAGGTTTTTTGGAAAAGCTTTCGTGGCGGATATACTTTTTTTGCATCGTGGCTCCCTAGCTGTTTACCGGCTGTTTACCGGCTAAATTTGGGCCAGCCAAGGGACTGATTTTATCCGAGAAAGATGGTGGAGGCGGCGGGAGTTGAACCATACGCCAAGCACCACAAAACATAAAAGATTTCAGCCCCTTATCTTCGAGGTTTTTACCGGCTAAAACGTTTTCCTGAAAATCAATCATAATATCAATCGGTTGCATGGCCGGTAAACAGCCGGTAGTTGATTTTAAAGGGATTGCCAGCCACCCCAAGGCCAAATTTCTTTGATCGCGTCCAGGGCAGCGTCCTTTGTGGCGAACGGCCTCCCTCCGTGCTTATAGACGGTTCCCTTGTGGATCTTCCCGTTTGACCTATAGTAATACTGCAAATACCACCTGTCAGACTTGCTGTCTTTATACGCTCTTGGTTTTTTGGTTGGGACATGGATCTCGGAGCTTTTCGGGTCAATCACTATGCTCGGTGTAACAATCTTGCTTTTCATGTGGTGCGCAACATGGTGGTGCTTCTGCATGATGACAAGGTTTGAAATATCGTCGTTGGTTTCATCGTGGTCAAGGTGGTGGACAACGTATCCTTTTGGTATAGACTCAAAAGATGGGTTGCCGGATAGCCAAACATAGTGGGCATATGGTATTGTTTTCTGGCCGTCAAATGGCCTATCAAGAACAGCATCCCAACGACCACGACGGAAAACCTTTTCGACAACAACATGATCGCTTATTGGCATTTCGTCTTCCTCTTGATTTCAACCACCTTCCTTCGTCTTTCCAGCGCCCGGCTCACCGAAGGGACAACCCGCCGCCGGGTGTAGCGCAACGTCATCTTGATGTTGGTGTGCCCGAGTATTTGCCGTACCACCTCTATTCCTTCGCCGTTGTCCAGCAGTTGGCAGGCCAGGGAATGCCGCATGGCGTTGTAGAGCTTGATCTTGACGCCTGCCAGCTCGCAAGCCTTGCGCCAAATCCGGTTCATGTCCTTGTTGCTGTATGGCTTGCCGTCTTGACGGACGAACACGAACGGCCCCAGGTGGGGTTCTACGCGACCCAGGATGTTGCGGGCATACTCGGTAAGGTCGAAGGCCCGTTCGCCCTTCTCGCCGGTTTTGGTGGACTCCTTGAGCGTGTTCTCGGCAAAAGCCCGACGAATAATCACCTTGCCGTCAATGATGCAGTCCTTTTGCAAGGCGCGAACCTCCTGCACCCGAAGGCCGAACTCCATGCCGAATTCGAAGATAGGCCGGTGCCTTTCCGGTATCCGGTCCAAAACGCTCTGCTGCTGCTCGATGGTCAGATAGTCCACGTAGGGAAGGCTCTGAGACAGGGCAGGGAAGGGCGGTATCCTGGAAATATCCTCGTCCCGGTAGGCGTCCCGGTACATGGTCTTGACAGCGCCAACCACGTTATAGACGCCCTTCTCGGACAAGGGGAGCTGCTCTTTGAATTCCCGAAGGTCTCTCGCCCGTATTTTCCGAAGATCACGGGAGCCGAAAAAAGGAATTGCGTACTTCTCGATGGCGGTCCGATAGCCGGCCAGGGTCTTGGCCGACACGGAGTTGGCTTTGTCCTCAAGCCACGCACGAGCGTAAACATCGAAGGAAAGGGGTGCGTTCGGTTTCCAATCGGCAATGACCAGCCCGCCTTCGTCAACTTCGTGCTGCATGGCGCCAAGGATTTTCTGAGCATGGCGCTTGCCCCAGAAGGGATCTTGCGTTGCTGGATCTCGCCAGATCCTTTCCCGCTTGCCATCAATGTAAACCTGGATGTACCACCGCTTGGCCCGCCTGTCGAAATACACGCCCCCGCCCATATAGCCACCTCCACCGGATAGATTATATCCAGTAAGGCTACTATGTTTGTCCGGGCGGCTCAACATTTTTCAGCTAAATCCCCTTCCGGCCCTGATCGGCTGTTAAGGTCTTCCATCGCTTCCCTTTGATTTTTTTCATCTTCTCGTAAATCAGCTTCCCACAAACCGGCGGCTACCGAAATTTCACCACGCTTCTGCTTCCTCTCGTGTCAGAAAGAAATGAATCCCGTGACTGCAATGTATCCGCTCGTCTGGATCATACTTATCTGGTGCGGTACATTTACCGACACGATAAATTGTTTCTATGTCATAACCCCCACGACACTCTTTTAAAGGGTGTCTATTTTTATCTTCAATTTCGAGAGTAATCACGTACTCTGCGCGGCATTTGCGGTTTGTTAAGCAGAATGTTCGTCTGGCCCAAGAAGGAATCTTGATCTTGATTATTTCTTCGTTCCTACCTTTTTTCCAGGCAACAAATGATCCTGAGGGGGGCACTATGCTTCGAGGACCAAATTTTACATTCCACAGCTTAGCTCCGTCTAGATAAGCACCATTTAAATCAGCATTCCTCAGGTCAACATTTTTTAAATCGGCATTTCTTAGATCAGTATCTCTTAGATCAGCGCCATTTAAATTAGCTTCGCATAAACTAGCCCAACGCAGATTAGCTTCCCTTAAATTAGCATTTCTTAAATTAGCATTTCTTAAATTAGCTTTAAGCAAAACAGCCCATTTTAAAGTAGCTTCATTTAAATTAGCTTTATATAGATCAGCATAGCTCAGATTAGCGCTTGTTAAATCAGTTTTACATAAAATCGCTTGTCGTAAATTGGTTTTGCGCAGTTTGGCTCTACTCAAATCAGTCCAACTTAAATCAGCGCCCACCAATGTATCGCTATTTATTGACAACAAAATTTTTCCTGATCGAGATCTAATTTCCATTGATCAAGCCTCCTTCCGATCCTGATCGGCTGCTACCGCCTCCATGCCATGCTTGTACCCGTGCACGAACGCCGTCAGATAGTGAAACCCGATCCTGGCAATCTCATCTCCTGCCGCGCCGTGAGTCTCAAGCACTTGGCGGATGTACTTCCAGTGTTGGTCTGCAAGCTTCTCGGCTGTTTCCATCAGCGGTTCCTTTCATCCTGCAAACATTTTCAATCGGACACCCGTCCTTAAAGACCCCCTCCTTATAAAGCTCCCGGAACACCCTCGGCGCGAACCGGCATTCCGGTATCAGATGCCCGGTAACAAGGGGGCAGCGGGCGGAGCGTGAGGGCGTGGTCATTGCCACATATCCCGATCGATCATCACATCCACCGCGCACATCTCCTGCCCGCCTGGCCAGAAGCCCCACGCCTGCCAGTAGCCACCAGACAGCCGCGAGAACCACAGATCGAAATCGACGGGCAGCTCCCACGGGAAGATCGGTCCGATGGTCTTGTCAACACGCACGGTAATCTCTGTTGCCATCTCCGCCTCCCCTCAATCATCCCCCAAGCGCTCAACCCACAGCAGCACAAGCAGGACCGCGAGGGCGTTCAGCAGTATGATC
>QNBT01000316.1 GCA_003644205.1 Planctomycetota bacterium
GTGAATCGGTGTGCGTTTGCGTCGATTTTTATTTTATCGCCGTCGGCGAATTTGCCTGCCAAAAGCTCCGCGGCCAAACGGTTCTCTAACCTTTGCTGAATCGTCCTTTTTAACGGCCTCGCGCCGTAGGCCGGGTCGTAGCCCTCGTCCATCAGTTGCTTGCGGGCACTGTCGGTAAATTCAACGGCCAGATGGCGCTCTTTGAGCCGGTCGGCTAAGTAACCTAACTGTATATCGACGATTTTCTTGAGGTCTTCGTCGGTCAGCAAATGAAAGACAATTGTCTCATCAATCCGGTTCAAAAACTCCGGCCGAAAATACTTCTTCAACGCTTCGGTTACATGGGCCTCAATCTCCCAGTCGGCTCCCTTTTCGGCGGAAAGCTCCTGAATCTGTTGGCCGGCGAGGTTGCTGGTCATAATGATAACGGTATTCTTAAAATCGACCGTTCTTCCTTTGCCGTCCGTCAGCCGGCCGTCGTCAAAGACGCCAAGCAATACATTGAAGACATCGGCATGGGCCTTTTCAATCTCATCCAGCAGGATTACCGAATATGGTTTTCTCCTGACAGCTTCGGTTAGTCTTCCGCCCTCGTCCCAGCCGATATATCCGGGAGGTGCACCGATAAGACGCGACACCGAGTGCGACTCCATAAACTCGCTCATGTCGATGCGGACCATGGCGGCCGGGTCGTTAAACAGAAAATCGGCCAGGGCCTTCGATAATTCAGTCTTACCCACACCCGTCGGGCCTAAGAATAAAAACACACCTATCGGACGATTAGGGTCGCCCAGGCCGGCCCGGTTCCTGCGCACCGCATTACAAAGTGCCGCGACCGCTTTATCCTGGCCGACAACCCGCGTGCGGATTGCCTCTTCCATCTTCATCAGCCGCTCACGCTCGCCGCTCATGAGCCGGGCGACCGGGATACCCGTCCACTTTGCAACGACCTCGGCGATTTGCTCAGCCGTAACTTCATTCTGAATCAGCTTTGCCCGGTCGGACTTGGCAAGTGCCTCTTCGGCCTCAGTTAATTGCTTTTTGAACTGCTCAATCGTGCCGTATTTTAACCTTGCCGCTGCTTCAAGGTCGCCTTTGCGCTGGGCCTCTTCGAGTTCTGTTTTCGCGCCGGCTATTTTTTCTTTGAGTTCCTTGACCCTGTCGATGTCGCCCTTGTCGGCCTCCCACGCCGCCGTAAGGGCCTTGTCCTTGCCATCCAGGTCGGCCAGGGCCTTCTCAGTTTCTTTCAGTCGCTTTGCGCTGGCGGGGTCGGATTCCTTCTTCAGTGCCTCGCGCTCAATCTGCAGTTGCATTATCTTTCTGCGAATATCATCCAATTCGGCGGGAAGCGAATCGTTTTCAATCCGCAGTTTTGACGCAGCCTCATCAACCAAATCAATAGCCTTGTCCGGCAGCCACCGGTCCGAAATATATCGATTGGACAATGTGGCCGCTGCGACAAGTGCCGCGTCGGTGATGCGCACGCCATGGTGAGTGTCGTAGCGTTCTTTTAAGCCGCGAAGTATCGCGATTGTTTCTTCGACGGTGGGCGGGTCGATGAGCATCGGCTGAAAACGTCTTTCGAGGGCCGCGTCTTTCTCGAGGTATTTTCGATATTCGTCAATCGTCGTCGCACCGATACATCGAAGCTCACCGCGGGCAAGCGAGGGCTTGAGCAGATTACCGGCATCAACAGCCCCCTCGGCTTTACCTGCACCGACAATCGTATGCAGCTCGTCGATAAACAGTATGATCTGGCCTTTGGAGGCAATGACCTCCTTCAGGACGGCCTTGAATCTGTCCTCGAACTCGCCCCTGAACTTTGTACCGGCTATAAGGGCGCCCATATCCAGCGCGATGACCCGTTTTTCTTTAAGTCCTGCGGGCACATCGCCGGCCACTATCCGCTGGGCAAGGCCCTCGACTATCGCCGTCTTGCCGACGCCCGGCTCACCAGTCAGGACGGGATTATTCTTCGTCCTGCGATTCAGGACCTGCATACACCTTCGTATCTCCTCATCGCGCCCGATCACAGGGTCCAGCTTACCCGCCCGCGCCATCTCCAAAAGGTCGATGCCGTACCGCTCCAGCGCCCGGTACTTGCCTTCCGGGCTGGCATCAGTAACCCTGGCGCCGGCCCGGAGCTGCTCCCAGGCCGATTCAATCTCTTTGGCGCCGACGGCGTTGACGCTCAGGATTTCCTTGGCATCGCTTTTTACATCCGCTAACGAGATGAACAGGTGCTCTACGCTGAGGTATTCATCGCCCATCTTATCGGCCCTGGTCTGGGCGTTTAATACGACCTGGCTTAAGGCAGGGTCCGGCATCATCTGGCCGGTAACCTGACCTGTGGGCAGACGGGAAAGCTCACTTTCGGTCATATCCCTGATTGGTCCGATATTAGCGCCGATCTTTTTTAATATCATCGCAGCCGCACCGTCATTGTCCGCCAGCACCGCACTAAGCAGGTGCAGCGGAGTCAGCACAGTATGCGATTTTTCCATCGCAATCTGCTGTGCGGTCGCCAGCGCCTCCTGCGCCCGTGTAGTGAACTTATCGAATTTCATCGCTTTTTGGTCCTTTCACTTTTTGTCGGCATAAAAGCCGATATTGTCCAGAATGAGTAATTCGCAAATTATGTGCCGAAACGGGAAAAATTATAACCTTTTTATTTACAGGCACTTAGCCCCACACGTTCCTTGGGGTTCTGTGCCAAATTGGCAGCAAAATTGCAATTTTTGGCTGGTTTGCGAGATTTGTGCCTACGGAGCGAGGCAAAATATAGTCATGTAGCCGGTGGAAACGACCGAAATATAATGGACGGTTCAGACAATTTATAAGACTAAAAGGAGCAAAAGAATGTCACCCGTGAAGACAAAAAAGCAAAAAAGCATGACAATGCCACAGATACGAACCAAGGCCAGGAAACTCGGCATTACGCCCGGCAAGATGAAAAAAACGGAGCTTATCCATAGCATCCAGCAAGCAGAGAATTGCACACCCTGCTTTGGTACAGCGGTCGATTGGTGCCGGTACACCGACTGTTGCTTCATGGCCGATTGCCTTAAGAACTAACCTGCACGCCCATTAAGCCGTTTTGGCAAGACAAACTCGGCCGGATACGATCCCCGAAAGTTACCCCGCGGGTCGTCTGCGCGCCGGCTTTTTGCAGGGACAAGCTTTGTTCTTAGACACGGATTAACACTATCATCTCCACGGCCCTGTGGGCTTATAATGCAACCAGTTCATACGATTATGATACAGTGGGTAATCGCACGGCCGCTGTCGAAGACGGGACGCAAATCAGCTACATAAATAACAATAACCTGAACCAGTATGACTATGTGGACAGCACCAGCTTTAGCTATGACAATAACGGTAACTTGACGGATGATGGGGTATATGAGTATTATTATGACTGTGAAAATCGGCTGATTGAAGTTTCCAGCGGCGGTTCGGCTATTGCCAGGTATTATTATGATTACGCAGGCAGGCGGATTGCAAAGGTGGCAGGCAGTATTGAAACTACATATTGTTATGACGGTGA
>QNBT01000317.1 GCA_003644205.1 Planctomycetota bacterium
GTAGGAAAGCTCCTTTGTCTTAGCAATGTCGTGCAGGAAAATTGCAGCTAATACAAGGTCAGCCTGTATTTTGGGGTACAAGCCCAGTATGGCTTGGGCAACTTTGAGCATTGAATGTGTATGCTCGAGCAGGCCGCCGAGATAGGCGTGGTGCATCTGCATAGCAGCGGGGGCTGCGGCAAACTCGCGCATCAGGTCCGCATCAGCTAAGAATTCATCAACGAGGGCCTTTAAGCCGGCATGCCCGATGCCTGCCAAAATCTCCTTGACCTCACCTAACATCTGCGGGATGTTCTTTTCGGTCCTGCGCATATAGTCGGACAGGCTGACCTTGTCGGCTTCTACCACCACAAAGTCATTGACGACTATCTGCAGCGCGGACTGGTATAACTCGGCCACTCCCCTGATCCGCACGAAGCCTTCGGTTGGTAGCCGGCTGTAAACGGCCTCGGTCGTTCGCCACATTCGGCCGTTGAGCTTTCCGGTCCTGTCGGACAGATACATCGCGATATAAAAGTCGCCGCGGGTCGTGTTCCTGAGGATTGGCTGGGTGACCATATAGACATCGTTTATCTGCAGGCCCGGCTCAATCTGGTTTATGAACAGGTGCGCCATGTTTCACTCCGCAAGTTACATTTATAACAGCATATTATCAGAGAAACGGTATTATAACGGCCTGAAGAAAGAAGGTAAATAAAAAATGCTGCAACTAATTGGACCCGGCTTTACATCTTCGCCGCAGTAGAAGCGTGCCGAGACCGAAAAGCACGGCCGTCGCCGGTTCCGGTGTCCTGGCAAGGTATTCATCGCCGGCGGCCATAACATGGGTGGCTGAGATATCCGGGAAACCAACGTCCTTTGAAGAATTCGCATAGTAGGTAGCACCACTTTGCGCTACCCAGAAGAACATGTTAGTGCCCCCTCCAAACGTAAACTCAGGAAGATATACGGAGAGGCTGTCACCAACAAAATCCAATGTGAGCACAGATGGCTCAAACGTTTGGGTATCGCCGGAGTTGTTACTGGCACGGATGCCGAGGTCGCCTTCGATTGTGCCGAAGTCAGTGATATTGATAGAGCCATTCACAAATTGCGCCTGGGCAAGGTTGTAGTTTGAACCTGGCCCGGCATACAAATCATCAGTAGCAAAGGGCCAAAGATAAACGCTTTCGAGAAGGGAAGGGGAAGTCCAAGGAATGGGATCAAAGCTGACCCCGGCTGGGCTGCACGGGTCTATGACAATGTCGAAGGTTCCGCTTGCAGGGATGTCCACCTCGGCCCAGGCGAGGTTACTACAAGCAGTAATTATCGCTGCTGCAAAAATAGATATTGTCAGCTTTTTCATACTTTTCCTTTTGTTCCACGACAAACCGCTGACACAGATACAACGGTGCTTGGAGCCTTCGTAATTATACATCTTATTGGTACGATGTCCTCCGGCTCAATCGACGAACATCACTCATCCCCCAGGAAATTCAGCCAGTGTTATCCCGGCGCGACTGGCCGAGCATACTCCCCCCCTCCGATATACTTTTATTATTATACTAAAATATCGAAAATAAGTCAAGAAAATTACACGATTTTGGGTAACCGGGGGTAGAAATTGATAAGTCTATGGAAATTGACGGCCTCAGCCTGTCAAAAGCCCTCAAAGGCGATAAAAAACCGGTGCATGGTCATTTGTTTTTCGAAATGGGATACACCCGTGGAGTTGCAAATAAAGACTGGAAATGTATAACTGTCCCTGCTGGGCAGTCTTGTGGTTTGGCACGTTTTCCTTAACAACAAAACCGACCGAGCAGATACCAACAAGCCCTTTGTTTCGTATTTGTCAATCTCCCTCCAATGCACCGATGTCCGCTTTTTCGTTTATCACCTTTCTGCCCAGCAGATCCTTTCGGCCATTATTGTTGATGGTAACCCCTGCGTCTATACAAGGCGAACCAGGCGCCGGTCGATACCCACACAGCTCTTTCATCGTCTTCAAGTCAATGTTAGTGCCCGCATTGCCGGGCTGAACCAGCTTTGGGTCGGCGGTGATGTAGCTTGTGTCCGATTTATGGGGCGCAATGTTGAAGTAGAGATTATTGCGAAATACCGTATTGATCCCCCCGGCGTTGACGCCCCATTTTCCCTGACCGGCGAAGAAGAATATGTTGTTTTCGAATGTTGAGTTAATCGGAGTTCTTCCTTCAGGAAATACGGTGACGTCGTGCTCGGCGCTGATGAAATGGGTGTTGTTGTAGATGTGGATGCCTGTGGCTTGGCGCTCTTCCTCGAACCCGTAGAAGTATATTCCCTTTTTGTCGTTCTGACTGATATTGTAACGTATTATTACGTTATTGTTGGCTTTTTTCATTATCCCGCAGAACCACATATTGTCATGGCTGTAGTTGTACTGAATGATGGTATTGACGCATTGGTTATCGGCATCGAAGCCTCCCCTATCTCTTGGCTCGTCTCCGACATTGCCATACGCTTCGTTGTACTGGATTCTAATCCCATCGGTATTAAAGCAGTAAATGCTGTGTCCTGTATCGTATCGGCTGCTGTTGGCTAAAGTATTGTATTCATAGACAGCGTCTTTGCTGACACGCGCGATGACATTATTGCGTCCGGTATGGTCGATGTAATTGCCGGCCACATAAACCCTGGTCCACAGATCGCGGGAGAGAATGCGGTCCTTGCGAAAGGTCAGTTCTCCGGAGGAGTCGTTTCCAATCCCCACACCGCCGATTCGAACAATTCGGTTGTTTGTGATGCGAAGGTCATCAAATTTCGTGTGCCTGAGGCCTATTGCATAAACATGGATTCCTCCACGCCTTTTACCAGCCACCTTGCCATTGACATCGTGTATGTAGCAATCGTTGATGTATATATGTTTGTATGTTCCTTCGACATCTTTGGCTAAAACATAAATGCCGAATAAATCCCCCTGGTCGGCGTCCGTTCCGTCGGTATTTGTGATTTCCAAGCCGTTGACTTCCCAGTAAGATGGGTTTTTCAGAAACAGCCCGGCGATGTGCTTGCCATGAGCGTTGATTACAGGCCTTTTGCCCTTGCCATAGACATCAATTTTTATAGGCGCCTGCTCTGTGCCCTTACCGGATGGCGCAAACATCCCGTCAAATTGCATACCCCGCTTGAACAGGATAGTATCGCCCGGGAGAAACGCGGCTGCTCTAAGAGAGTCGAATTGTTTCTGCGAGTCGATATGATATTCTTTTGCCGGACATGGAAGACATTGCAGAGCGAATTGCAGAAAAACTAAGCTGAGAATATGCCTGACCTCTTTATTTGTTCCTAATCGGTTGTTTAACATACTATTCTACCACATTACATTTTTTCATAAGTTTCATATACTTTTCCAACTTGTCCGCTTCAGCTTTTGACGCACTTGAGACATTGTTTTTTAATTTCTTGTATTCTGCTTCCATTCTATAGACCTTATTTTGCAATGCTCTATATAGTCCGTCAGCAGTAGCTTTATTTGTAAGATGCGCATTAGTATAAAGATTTTTAGGGCGGACTCAACAAAATAATATA
>QNBT01000318.1 GCA_003644205.1 Planctomycetota bacterium
AAGGCAAGGATTTCGTCGAAGAATACTACACCAAGCACCTCGGCGACGATCTCGCCAACGAAATATTCGGCTCCTGAAAAAACCTCGCTCCGATGCGTGGCAGCCTTTTCGCCGACTTGTCCTTCGTAGTCCCGATATATATTGGGACAAAGTAGGAAGGCGAAAGGGATGGTTGTTCCACTTTCTGGATTTGGCTCATCATCACGAACCATCAAAATAAACGGGACAGAATAGCAGGTACCCAAAGCCCGCTTGCCCGGGGCAGGGTCTCCGAAGGCAGGGGGCCGGGGTCCAGACCGCCATCTCGACCAAAGTCCCGACTTTTCGGGGTTCCACAACTAAAAATCCAAACTAAGAGCTGCCCCCGGCAGTGCTGAATTTCAGCCGGGTAAGGTCTTCGGTTGGTGCGGGCTTGCGGAAGACAAATAAATGCTCGTGCATGATTAGATAAAATTTGTCGCGCTTGGCTTTCCATTCCCAGCGACGAGTATAGGCGCAGTTGTGTTGGACCTTGACGATATCCTCCTTGAGAACAAAACCGACTTTCAGAAATCTCTGCATGACGTTAAAGGCAAGTGGTACGAAGTGTTTGCCCCTGCGGGTGTCGCCGATGAGGATAGCGCAGAATCTGTCGGGCTTTAAGACGCGGAAAAGCTCGGCTGCTATCGTTTCAACTGCATCGCAGAATTTTGGCAAACTGCCGATATTCGAGAGGTCGGCGGGTATTTTGCCTTCCGAGTATTTAATGATGTTCATATAAGGCGGATGGATAAGGACAAGGTCGAAAGAGTTATCTTTTAGAAACGATAAATCGCGTGCATCGGCTACCTGGACTTTTTGCCTGCTGGGTGGGTGATGGGTGAACTTTAAGGCCTTTTGGGCCAGTTTTACAAATTCAGGATTGATATCGAGGCCCAAGGCGTTGCGGGCCAACAGTTTGGCCTCGATGAGTGTTGTGCCGCCGCCGACCATCGGGTCGAGGATAGAATCGCCCTTTTTAGAATACATCTCAATAATGTTACGCACAACCTGCGGTGCAAAATTCCCGCGAAAATCAGACCTGTGCGTCGCCCAGTTCCCACGCTCAGGAAAGGACCAAACAGTAGTATATTGTGGGGTATATTCCATTTGACGAAAACTCGAACTATTCATAAGCGATAGGGGTGCTGTACTTTTTGGGTGCGGGATATTTTCTTCCTGCAGCCGCGAAAATAATTCTGTCGATCTGGGTATCTGCTGCAGCCACCCACCTAATAAATCGCATTAGATATTCTCTGGGTGGGTCAAGCTTGCTCTGCTTAGGCGCATCCGGCCCAAAATTGAAGTCCTGTTCTATCATTAGAAGCTGTGCGATATAAAGATTAACTTCTGCTTCATCCAGTTGCATGGGAAAATTTATCGCCGTCAGCTCTTCAACATAAAATTTCGGGTCTTTGCCGTTGTAAACTTCCTCTAAGGCTTTGAATAGCTTTTTAGCGCCTTTGGGATTGCTTTCACGCTTTATGTACAAGTCAATCATTAAACGTATATGGGTAGGATAAAACTCAGGATGTTCAGGAATAATTAACCCGACAGCGTAATCATGTTCTGAGAACTTTCCCGTTTGTGTTACTGTAACCTTTACATTCTTCGTGCTTTCATAGATAGACTTATGCTCCCCTTCGTTAAGAACTCGAAGTTCTTTTGACAACAGTGACATCTCCAAAGCTATCCCCTTTGCTTTTTTGACAGCCTTATTTGCCAGTTAGGGGGAGTTGCCTCTTTTCAGAGACGTCACGCTAACTCAGACGACGATCCAAATTTAGTAGTTCACGATAATTATTTCACTAACAGCACCTCTGCCAGCAGCCTTACAATTTATAGCACGAGAGGCTTTTACTCTCTCGATATTAAAGCCATTGTAGTGTTCTTCAAAAAAGCCGTCTTTGGGGTCGGAGTTGCTTAATAAAAACTTTGCCCCCTTCTGATCAAGCTTTTTGCAAAATAAAGCGAGTCGCTTTTGATCATTTTCCGAGAAGCTATCCTTGGAATAGGAGGTGAAGCTCGCAGTTGCGCTCAGTGGTCGATACGGGGGGTCGAAATATACAAACGTGTGGCCATTGATGTATTTCTCGCTTTTTTCGAAATCTCCGCAGATTAATTCGGCACATTGCAAAACTTCTGAGGCATTTCTTAGATTCTCAGCATCACATATCTTTGGTTTTTTGTATCCACCAAAGGGAACATTAAACTCATCGTTACGATTTACGCGATAAAGGCCGTTATAGCAGGTCTTGTTTAGGAAAATCAGTTTCACCGGCGATCTATCTTTGTTGAATTCGCCACGAATGCGGTAATAAAATTTCTCGCGCCGGGATTGGCTTTGGGCCAGAAAGCTGTTTTCGAGCTGTCTTAACTCTGTGATAAGGGATTTAACATTCTGCTTAACGGCAAGATAGCAATTTACAAGGTCTTGATTGATATCAAAAAGATAGATATGTTTTATGGGGTAATTTTGTGCGATGTGGAAAAAAACAGCGCCGCCGCCCACAAAAGGCTCGACGTATGTATCAATTTCGGCGCTTCTCAAGCCCTCTGGTAAGCGCTTGTCTATTTCTTCGATAAGCTGGCTCTTGCCACCAGCCCATTTGAGGAAGGGCTTGGTAATAATCAGTTTTTCTAATATGTTACCCATGTTTCTTGCCAATTAAATCACAAGACGCAAAGTCAATTCTTTCGGAACATTCCCTACAGAACAATTCAACCTCATTGTTAGTAACCTCAGAATTTTGAAAGACAAGCTTGCCATCAACAAACTTATAAATGTCATACTGGTTAGGCCTGGTAATAAATTCTTCAGACCCGCAGTTTTTGCATTTCAATTCCATTATACTATTCCAAAAATGAGTTTAATCATAAAATACTTGTATGTGCACTTTCCAGTAACAACATGCATTATGAACGAACTTGGAGATTATGTCAAATAAAGATAGCGCTCGATCTGGCCTATATAGGCGCGGTGCAGGCCCGCCTTGGAAGCGAGCTTTTTCTGAGACAAGCCTTGCTGCTCGCGAATAATGGTTATTTTGAAGCCAACTTCCCTGTTAATGTCGCTCATAGTCTTCTCCGGCACGCAATGGGGGTATGGTAGTGGAATGTTGACTATCTTTGAGTAGCAGCAATCTGAAATTTTTCATATTTTCAATTATTGATCGCAGGCGCTCGTGTGTAAACGATACTATAAGTAGCAATTCGGCGGCTCTAAGAACCGCCGAAAGTTCAAAGTGTAAAATGCAAAGTGCAAAGCTATGGTGTCGCTGCGCGAAGGCTGTTTTACTCTGGATCCCCGCCTGCGCGGGGATGACAAAAGGAATCGCTGCGCGATGGAATTTTATTCTGGATTCCGGATTAAATCCGGAATGACATATGTGGTGAAAAGTGCAAAATTGCGGAATCGCGGCCCGTTCGGCTTCGCTCAGGATAAGCAGGCCGGGGGCTTGCGATTTTAGATTTTATATTTGATATTGCCCAGCCGGTACCGAAGGTTCTGTTTTATTTCGTAAT
>QNBT01000319.1 GCA_003644205.1 Planctomycetota bacterium
AGGAACTATCTTATGCGTTACCTTGGTATCGACTACGGCCAAAAGCGCACCGGTCTTGCTATCTGCGACGGGGCCGAGACGATAGCTTCTCCCCTGAAGGTATTGACGGGCCGGCGAAGTGAATTGTTTGCGGGTATTGCCGAGATTGTCAAGCGAGAGAATATCGAGGCGATTGTATTGGGATTGCCGCTCAATATGGATGGGACGGCCGGGCCTCAAGTCAAATGCGTTCAGGATTTTGCCGAGGGGATAAAAGAGCATGTTGATGTGTCAATACATTTTCAGGATGAGCGTCTCAGCAGCTTCGATGCGGAGGGTAAACTCTCCGGGGCCGAACTTACGAGGAAAAAGAAAAAGGCGCGACTCGATGCGGTCGCCGCCGCGTTTATTCTGCAGTCTTTTCTCGATGAAAAACATGGAAGATGAGCCGTGGCCGAAGCGGCCGCTGTCAGCGTAAGTTACTGAAAATTAGGAGCTTAGAGCATCTTGGGACATTTTCTCAGGCCTGACGGAGGAAAATTTGCGTTTTTTGGGGAAATTTAGTGGCGAAATGGCTCCTCTGTTGTAATAATATATGAGGTTTTCATATTGAGGGGGTATGACAATGAGACAATCGCGATTTATATTACATTTGAGGGGGGCGATGCGGAGAGTCTATACACTCGTGGGTTGCCTTGTTGAGCCACTGACTCATTTGAGGCTGCGTCGGCGAGTATTCGTCAATTGTGCTTGTAAAGTTCACAGTTTTACAGGGAGGTGATATCATGGAAGCCTTAAACAGCACCGAATTGAATGTCATACAGGTTGGCACACCTGAAGAACTCGCAGTAAACGCTCTTAAGATGTTTGTCGATAGTGCAAACAACGCCATAGGCGCAAAGGGTAAATTTCACGTTGCAATATCAGGCGGCCATACACCTGCAAAGTTTTTCGAACTTCTCGGCGGCACGGGCGAAACCGGTGTAATACAGTGGGACCGTGTTCATTTGTTCTGGGTTGACGAGCGCTGTGTTCGGCCTGATGACGAGGCAAGCAATTACAGACTTGCCGCGGAAAGTTTTCTTTCCAAAGTGGCTATCCCCCCCGGCAATGTCCATAGAATACATGGGGAATGTTGCGATTATGCAAAGGCCGTTCGTGAATACGAAGAAACTATCCGTCGGGTTTTTAATCTGGCACCCGCCCAGGTGCCGGAGTTTGACCTTATGGTGTTAGGGATGGGTCCCGATGGGCACGTTGGGTCGCTGTTTCCAAATTCATACGCCCGCTTTGACACAGAGGCTCTGGTCAGTGCGGTCTATATTGCCGACGGCGATTACAGCAGAATCACGCTGACGCATCCGGTTCTTCGTGCGGCCTCGAAACTGGTAATTCTTGTATCCGGTCCGGAAAAGGCCGATATCTTAAGAGATGTAATGCAAAGTGAGCTTGACGAGGTGAGGTATCCGGTCCATACTCTTTGGCCGGTGCTGGACAAAGTTACCTGGCTGGTGGATAGCGAAGCCGGAAAGTACCTCTAAACCACCGGGCAAATAGTTTAATTAGTCACTGTGGTGTCCCTTCGGGTTTTGACTTCAAGCTTGGGCAGTTAGTGTACGCTCGCCGGCAGGAAACCACGCCGGTGCGTTTATCTCGACAGGTGAAAGGTAATCTCTGCCGCAGCGATGGTCAGCCAGTATTGCAGTGTGCATAGTAAAATGCTCAGACAGCTTTATCGGCTCAAGCAGGGTCTTTAACAGAATTTTGTTTCTCTCCTTAGAACCAATCCTTCTATCCTTAGAATTAGTCTTTGCCGCTTGATATACGACAGGCAGCATCCATTCGGCCGCTGTCTGAGACGGGTATCCTTTCCCGCATGGGCTTCTTTGTTTATCTTTAATCCTTTCAAAGCCGTAGAAAAAATTATAGCCGTTCGATAAGATGCCGGCAAAGTTTTATACGGCTAATTGTAACTGCTTTTGAACCTGGAGTAACGTGTCGGTATCGGCGGCGACGAGTTCGGCTATCAAACTTCGGCGAATTCTCGTCATGCCGAGATTTAAGACCTTCTCTTCCACTGAAGAAGCAATAGCCCTTGCCATATTTCGGTCGATTTTATCCTTCCTTATCAGGTCCTCGGCTATCCTCGATTTATTCCACAGACACAGCCTCATAGGCTCGTTGCCGCTGCCGGTCTCATGGCCGTCAACAACCTCAATACGCCCGCGTTTCAACTGGCGATTCAGGCGATGTTCATTCAAGGCACGAGCGGCATTTTCATAACCGGTGGCGGTCAGGATCGCCTGAATCATCAAATGTATCTCATCGCTTGTTACCGTAACAACGCCTCGCCTGCGGTAAAGGTAAAACGTTATCGCTTCGGCAAACTGCTCTGCGGCGAAGACGTTCGGCTGGTCAATCAGTGCCAGAGCGTTGCTGAAGGTGCCGATGACCTTCGTATGCAGGTACTTCTCGCCGCTTCCATCAGCTTTTATCACCTTAAGTTGCATCAGCTTGGTCCTCCATGTTGACCGGCCCCTGCAACATTGCTGAGCCTGACCTTTAAGATGATTTAATCACCAAAAAGGTGCGGTTGACCACTGAGATTAGGCTCGGCAATCGCCTGGCTAACTTCCTCGATGAACTTGCCGGCGTCTGTAAACTCGCGATAAACGCTCGCAAAACGTATATAGGCGACTTTGTCGATTGTCCGCAGGTGCGTCATAACACTTTCGCCGATGAATCGTGACGAAACTTCCTTGTCATGATTCTTAAAAACATCTTCTTCGACCTTGTCGGCTGCTTCCTGGATATGGTCTGCTGAGACAGGTCTTTTGTAGCAGGCCTTTTGCAACCCGGCGAGGACCTTGTCTCTGTCGTAAGGAACGCGAGAGCCGTCTTTCTTCACGACGCTAAGCTTGAAGCTGTCGCCAATCTTTTCATACGTCGTAAACCGTTTTGCGCAGGCCAGACACTGGCGTCTGCGTCTGATAATCCGGCCGCCTTCGCTTGAGCGCGAATCAATAACCTTATCGCGGTCTTCCTTACAGAATGGGCATCTCACAGGCTAATCCAGAAAAACACCCGGCTCTTTTGACCCATCGAAAGGCATCCTTGGGCCCTACACTTAGTCCTGAAAAAACAATAAACCACGATATGTAGTATGTCAACAAAAAAGTGAAATTTTTTTTAACCATGTACCGACAGGTGTCTGTGAGTTTTTGTTTTTGTTTCTCACAAGCCCCTATGCAGCGAATAGTAACAGAGCCTCTTACGAAAAACTCACAGGTCGCTGTGAAAAGATTTTTTTTTGAAAATCTTCAAGATATCGAAAGAATTGAGAGAGTTTTGGAGAGAAGTTGTGATTTTTTATTAACGTCCCAAAGTTTGGGGGTAATCCGGTTATTCCCTTTCCAAACAAATAATCGCGTTTAACGCTTCGATAAACGCTTTTTCCCCGATAGTATTTCATCCACAAACTTTGGGACGTTAATAAAGTTTTGTTTACAAATCTCTTATCGGTAATGGGAGACCTTTTTTATTAAAATCCTTAAG
>QNBT01000320.1 GCA_003644205.1 Planctomycetota bacterium
GGTTGTTACAGCACCTGCAACTACCAGGGCGGCCCTGTTAAAGAACAGGGCAAATGCTCCGACTACGACCGTCATACTAACGAAGGCGGCGGTTTGCCGGTCTGTAAGGAAGAATGCCCACAAAAAACCCGCTAACACGCCGAAAACGGTGGCGGTTGGCCGGCTCCATCGCATCCCTCCCAGCCAAATGCAAAGTCCAAGCACCACACAGAGCACACCCGGCACAACAAGTACCTCAGGTGCAAAGTCAAGTGCGTTTTGTTCGAGATTTTGAAAGGCTTCCAACATAACCGTCTTAGACAAAAGATGTTAGCGCAAACAGAGTCCATCAGCTAAATCAATATAACATATTAATTATCGGTTTGACAGTCCGATTTTCGTTAATATTGGCCTCTTTTACCGTAAGGAGCATGGGCTGGTTACACTGTTTTGGCCGAGTACGCCACGCCATACCGCGTTTGCGATGCTGCGGTCGGCTACATTGACGGCTGTATCGCAGTTGATATTGCAATCAGTAAAGGTATAAGGCCCCGCGGCACCTGTGCGCCAGAACGCATTGATAATCGCCCGGTCCGCAACATTCACTACACCGTCGTTATTTGCATCACCAAGAAGGGCAATGCCGAACTGAGCCTCGGCCTGGGCCGAATTGTCGTAATCATCGCCGGTAACGGTTACCCTGATTGTAAGGGCCCGGCCTGAGTCGGAAAGGCCCCCCGGCTGGTCACAGCCCGGTGCTGCAAAAATGCAACAAGGGTCGGATAAAGTGCCGCCGTTTATTATCGCCGGCGCGATGCTCACATCATCGGGCAAAATGAATTCCCACTCGTATGTGTAGCCGGTATTTTTCAGCGGGTCGTCCAGGATTGAGACGCTCGCGGTCAATTTTGAATTCGTTGAGGTGAGTACATTCTGATACATCCATGCGCTGTCTATATCAAGACTGACAGCTAAAGGCCCCTGCCAGACAAATTCAGGGTAGTCGATGCCTTCAAGTACAACCCAGATGTCTTCGGTGCCGTTTGCTGTTTCACCGAGAAAGTCCCAGCCGACATCGGTAAATGTCGTTTCAGTCTGCATATTTGCGGTCGATTCACCAATAATATCGCAAGGGTCTGTTGTATTTCCTATTCCGGTTAAGCCGGGATTTATCTCGCTGTCCCAGAAACACGCCGTGAAATAATCACTGATGCTGCTGCTGCCAATTTTCCCACCCACCAGTCCGCCAACGGATTCAGACTCATTAGGCCCTGTAACCACAGAACTTGAATAAGAATAGCTAATTTCGGATGATCCGCCAAATCTCCCGACAAGGCCCCCTATATAATTAGCTGTCCCGGTTACATTGCCGCCGGCATAGCAATTCGTAATGGGGCTATAAATCACACTTGCTCCAACCAGCCCACCGAGGCAATCCTCGCCGGAGACATTACATTTTGCGAAGCTGTTCTCGATTTCCGACCAGAAAGTGTTTTCCCCCACCAATCCTCCAACACAAGAAAATAAAGGCGACATAAAGGTGTTCTCAGAAACATTACCGGTTGCAGAACAGCCGGATATCATGCTATACCAGTAATTAACCCCCACAAGACCACCGACGCCCACCCAACCTCTAATGTTGGCATTTGCGGCATGGCAGTTGGTTATAGTACCGCCTTCATTTTTGCCAACCAGAGAACCTACGCCCCAGCCCCAGTCAGAGTTAACATTCGGATCGACCAATGTCAGGTCATGTATAGAAGCTCCGTTACCCTTAATATTTGATATAAAGCCAAAAGAAGAAATGTCAAATAAAGGTTCCAACAAGATATTGCTTATTGTATGACCATTTCCGTCAAACGTTCCACTGAATGCGTATGGTTCCGGTGCGATCATATAGTACTTCAGGCCATCCATGTTAAGGTCGTTCATAAGCTTAAAATGTTTATCCATCAGCCTTGAATTATGCCCTATGCTGTTAAGCTGTGCTTCAGTTTCTATTAAATAAGGGTCTGGAGCCGTACCTGCTCCGCCCGCGAAAGCCGGCAACGGCGGCGGAACCGGCAACTCATGCCACAGGACAGGATAACCGGTCGCCGGTGGCATTGCCCAGTCGTCACTTCCTCCATTGGCTGTTTCACCGACAAAATCCCAACCGGCATTGGTAAATGTCGCTTGAGTTTGCATATTTGCGGTCGATTCTCCAATTATACGGCATGGATCGGTTATATTTATACTGCATGGATCGGCTATATTGCCAATAGCCGGAAGCGTTGGATTGATATCACTATCCCAGAAACAGTCGAATGCAGTGTCGTCAAGAGTGAATTGGTTATTATTATACCCGAAAAAAGCTCCCACATTGGTCGTTCCGGCAACCAAACCCGTACTGTAGCAATTTATTACTGTCGTATCGGAACTGTCACCCATAAAACCACCGACATAGTTAAACCCTCCCACCGAACCGGTTGCATAGCAGTTTGAAAGTACCCCTCCACCCCCCAATGAACCACGTCTTCCAATAAATCCTCCGACATAATCACCCCCGCTAACCGAAGCTGATGAAGAACAATCTGAAATTTTAGAACCCTTACAGTAACCAACAAAGCCGCCTACATAATTGTCGCCTGAAACAGTGCCACCGATAACTGAGCAATCCATTATGTTTGTGGTATCAACGAAACCGGCTATCCCTCCAACAGAGTCATTAGAAAAAGAGGAAATATTAGGTGAATCAAGTTTCAGGCACTTTATAGTGCCATCATAAACATATCCGAAAACGCCTTTGGAATTTGAAAAATCACTTATCGTATGATAGTTTCCATCGAAAACGCCCCTGAACTCACCACCATATGTATGATTTGGTGAAGTCGAGGTCCCGATAAGATTATAAGAACCGCCGCTATACCCTGCCATGGAGATGTCGTCCATCAGCTTATAATGTTTGCTCCAGCGGTTAGGATGCAACCCGATAGTATTAAACTCTTCACCAGTCCATATCTGGTACGGATCGTCAGGCTCACCCGCTCCGCCGCCGAAGATAGGCATATACTCAATCTCCAGAGTCGGGGCCCAGTCGGGAACGCCTGTATCTTTACTAAAGAAGCATGCACTTCGGTATGAGTTTTCATCTGAGCTTACAATTTTCAGACTGTAAAAACCATCATCGACATAATCGCCGTCCACATCTTCGGTAACATCCCATGTCGTTGTATCATCACTTACCAGGCTCCTGTTTGGCACGATGGGGCCAGGAGGGCCAGGAGTATATACATCGCCTGGTTGGTCATTCCAGGTAACCGTTGATTCATCCCAACGATCGGAAATTCGAGACACATCCAGTTCCGGTGCCGGGTCACTGACAAAGCCGTTATCAATGCGTAATGTGGCGGAGGTCACAACATTTCCTGCTGGTATGCCTGAAAGATCAAATTTCAAATAGGCACGATAGATTGAACTACCGCTTTTTCCGCTGCAAAAGCCGTTATCGCTTCCATAGTTTGCGCACGGGTCGCCGCTGTTTGCATAGGTATCTTCTATCGCCAGGATAGAAA
>QNBT01000321.1 GCA_003644205.1 Planctomycetota bacterium
AATATGTCGAAACAGCAGGGGATGAGAACTTTCGCACCGTCTTCGCCGAAGCACTCATGTTTTAAGGCCGCTTTTGTTTTATACACGAATTAATACTGTATTTATGGGTCGGTAGAGAATTTTCTTGAAAAAAAACGATTTTTTTCTTGCGTTATCGGATGTTTGTGCTAAAATGTAAAAAGCTCAAAGATTGGGCAACCTTTGTTTTAAAAAGTGAATAGCGTTTTGCACTGAATTTTTGGCGTTCCAGTCAAAACCGCCAGTTTTGAAGTAAGGAGTCGCATAAAAGTCGGTGCTCCTTTGCCTTCGGGCTTAGGGGCATCGCTTGCGTGTTCCTTACGGGCTCTGGCGGGCCTTGACTGGGCACGATGTAGCGGTGCCCTTTTCGTTGCGCACTTTCGCTATAAACGCCACTTTAAGACTTGATTTAGGGATTAGCTATTGCTATAATAAGGTTATACTTCTGTCGGAAAGAATGTTGGGCATTAGAGAGACTTTTGAAAGAGAAAGGAGCGAGGCAATAGAGTCTAAGAAGGTATTTTTAGGGGGGATTTTGTGTTTGTTTTTCGTCTGCGGCCAGTTGAGAGTTGTTCACGCTGAATCTGTTTTCGCTGTTGCAAGTCACAGTAACAGTAAGGTCAAGGCATATCTGATTAACGGGGACAAGATAGACCGCCAGGCTACAATAAAAGATACCGAAAGTTTTGCAGATGGTGCAACAGGATTTTGTGTCTGGCACGAAAAACAGCGTATGTTTGTAACATACGAGGGCTCGCCTGTAATCGCATGGGCATCGACCAAAACCTTAAGCAGAGACCCGGACACAGACGAATTTGATACCGACATTCCAAATGCCGATCTTGCGGGTATGGTTGTCGATGAAGGCGATTCTGTCCTTTATGTTTTGACAAGAAGCGGCGGGCATTTATATACCTATACTTATGATGAAAACGAAAACACATTATATCTCGTCCATCCCAATGACCCATGTTACCCTGAGCGTGAATATAGACAGTTGGAGGGAATCAACGGTTCTGCATACGACCTGGCCTTGGATGAAGAAAAGGGACTCTGTTATGTCAGCAACGGCTCAAGAACCGTGCGTTATTATGACACCACCGATTGGGCCTTTGAAGGCAGCATCGATATGGGCCTAAACGTTGCGGGCATAGGCATAGACCCGAACAATTATCTTTATGGTGGTTATTTCAACGGGACGACAGGGTATCATAATTATCTACTCAGATACAACCTGAACGGTGATCCGTGCGACCCGGAAACCGTCATTAAAAAAGACATGGGCTATATTATTATGGATATAGCCGTGGGTGCCGGCGGCGGATTGATTTATACCACTACAGATAATACTGAACCGAATTTTTTGGGCACTGTCGAAGTGTATGATGCATCAAACTGGGTCTCATCAAATCCGGATTCACTGATTCTGACTGATACCGAGTACGATACCGATTTTACAGGAAGTAAACCTGGGGGGATAGCAGTCGGGCCTCGGTACAAACCTCCGGCAATCGGTGTTTCCAAGGTTGACGATGTAAACGATGACCCTAATTTTGTAACGTGCATTTTGCCTGATGACGAGATCACTTACACAATCATTATTGACCCTTGCGGCATTGACCACGAGTGGGTAACTGTTATAGATTACCTGCCGAAGGGTGTGGCCTTTGGCGGGAGCGACCCTAATTATGACCCCCAGGAACACAGCTATACCTGGCAGCTTGGCGGGCTAAGTGCAACGGATGACTCTGTCGTATTAGAAATAACAGTAACGGTTACCGAGGGCGCAGAACCGGCGGGACAATTAGTCAATGCCGTTTCAGCCGAGAGCGATTTTGCATATACATATAACGAAACAAGCGAGGAAACACCCGTTTGCTGCTGGATAGAAGGGGATATTATTTACGTTGACGACACAGCTAATGGCTACAACACAGGTGTTTCATGGGCCAATGCCTACGCCGACCTGCAGGATGCGCTGGCAAGAGCCGCAAAAGGTTGTGGTACACAGATATGGGTGGCAGCAGGTATATACTCACCCGGCGACGACCCGACAAATACATTTACGATCCCTGACGGTGTTGTTCTCTACGGAGGACTTGCTGGTAATGAGCCAAACACCTATAACCCCAACGATAGAACCATGATACAATACAAAAGCTTACTCACAGGCAACGAAGTTAATAATAAAGTTGTAACAATGGGCCAGACTACTAAACTGCACGGCTTTGTTGTTGAAAAAGCTTACCGACATAGCTTTTATAGTATCAGTTCTGATTTTACTGCCGAAAGATGTGTGATTAAGGATAATAAAGAACGGGGTATTGAATGTTCTTACGGCAACCTGACAGTCAACTGGTGTGTTATCAAAAACAATATCGATGACGGTATTTACAGCGACGGCTACGGCAAAACATTAGAGGTTAATAACTGTAAGATTTATGACAATGGCGAAAACGGAATATATACATACAGTTCAACAGCATTTGTAAGAAACAGCGAGATAAATCATAACGGCTGGGACAAAGTAAATAATTACGATAACGGCATAAAGCTTCAAAGCCCTTCTGCTACAGGTGCTGTTTGTAACTGTACAGTCTTTCGCAACGAAGGTCACGGCGTATATTTTTCCGGAACATCTGCAAATAAGCCCGATATTCGTAACTGCATTTTCTACAATAACAACTATCACGATGACCTGACCCAGTTTTACGGCGGCTTGACGGCCCACTATTGTAGTGTTACAGACCCTGCCGACCCGAACAGCACCGACTGCACCAAATACGGCGACAACAATATGAAGTGCGACCCCAGATTTGCGTATATTAATATTAACGACCATAACCTGCACCTTGCCGCCGATTCACCCTGCATAGACGCCGGTGACGAAACGGTTGTCGGTCCGACAGAAGTCGATATAGATGCAGACAGCAGAATCGACGACACCGATGTCGATATGGGTGCCGATGAAGTGTCGTGTACTGATGAGATTTCAAATTCTCTGGACTGGAACGGCGACGGCCTTGTCAACAATAACGAATATGGAAGATTCGCAAAAGCATGGCTGCAATACGACCCGGATGAATATACCGGCGACGACCCGAACGATACTGTTAACTGGGACCCGAGATGCAATCTTGATAATACCGGCGACAGTCAATATGTGATAGACCTTGCCGATGTTGTCGTCTTTGCGGAGAGTTGGTGTTGGCAGGCCTGCTGGAAGGATTTAGAGAAAGGTTTCTCAATGATGGCTATGGGCAGTGGCTCAGGAATGATGTCAATGGAATCTGTCTCTTCTGAGATTTTAACTGCACCCCAGCCGGAGCCTACTATCGAAGAACAAATCGAACAGACAGAACAAATCTTAGACTGGCTCAATGACCTTTGGAAGACGGATGAAGCTGTAAGGGATACCATCGACAAGGACCAGTGGAAGGACTTTATTGACAGAATCGAGGCTTGGCTCGATGAGCTTGAAGAAGAATTATGATGGAATTTCCGGTTTTTTGGGT
>QNBT01000322.1 GCA_003644205.1 Planctomycetota bacterium
AATGATTTTGCCCTTGTTTCAATGGGTGCTATTCAGTCAGTATACAGATGTTCGACTCGGATTACAATAATTTACCGTCGCAATTTAATACTCATTCTGCACCGTTGAATTTATACTGTAGATAAGTCGATTATTTGGGCTTTTGGAATAGCGGCCTCTATTATGTGAGCGGTAAGATTCGTCCATTTGCCGCATTTATCTAATACATCGCTGTCGCTGGTCGCTGCTATCATATCGCTTTCAATCAGCTTTTTGTCGGGATTTGGCAGCAATTCTATCTCCCACACCCAACCGTTTTCTTCGGCAAGCGAGGCGATTATCGTTTTCAGCCGGCCGCTGTTGGAAACAGGGCTGTCGAACAGCCACAGGGCACTTTCTATGCCCAAATCCAGAAGGCATTTTGCAATAAGTTCAATAGCCGGGATCGTCTCTGTTACCTTTCGATAGGTGCCGTGGATACCGGCTAAATCACGGAAGCAATCGTCCCGTGAACGAAATATCGGCGCGCCGGATAACGCGGCCTCTGTGGTTATCAGCACGTTGTACCCGTCAATGATAATCGGCTCAGCCTCAAGCTCTGAAACGTTCACCTCGTTTGCACGGCGAATCTGGAGCTGACTATCGCTGCAGCCGCAGCGCATTACAGCAAGTCGCTGCCTGTCGGTAAGGCTGAATCGGTCACCCACAAGTTTCAGCGAGCTTTTCGGTGCATAGCCTTTGCTAAGCAACAGTGAATAATCGGCCACCGCCGAACGCAGGCTGGCAACATGCCTGGCCGAAAACACTTCCGCATCTTCGGGATGGGCGCCTCTGTGTGTTCTTTTGTCGGGCATAGCGCCTGCATAATAGTGCGCCGCCAAATTTCAGGCAAGGACAAAACCAACCGATAGAAACCACCTCTGTCACCCCCGGCCTTTGAGCCGGGGTACAGATTCCACTCAGAATGAAATCTACAAAGTCTTCTACAGAGCACGATTAAGTAAAGAAATTGTTGTCATAATGACGATTTTACTTCTGGGCCGTTCAGATAAAGAGGTGTCAATGCCGGCTAACAGCCAAAAGAATGTTGCAGGTCGTACGAGACGGTACTGCACAATTTCTATTGCAGCGGTTCTCTATATCGCCCTGGGTGTGTATCTTTACGAGCCCTACTTCAAATATTTCAGTCCCCAACGATGTCTTGTTGTAGCCGGTTCCATCTGTGGCGCATTAGGATGCTTTGTCCTGAGCAGGCGATGGATTAGTGCCTTCGGCGCTTTACTCTTTGCCGGCGCCATCTATGGATTCAGTCCCTTTGCCCTCGGATTCGCCGCATACCACCCGTCGGCCGTCCTTCCGCTTGCTATCCTGCCCTGGCTGTTCTGGCCCGCTGCTTTCTGGTCCGTAAAGAAAAATAAAACTTTCCTGACAGCCGTTATATCCGCCGCCCTTTCCCTGTTGCCTTTTGTCATAATACCGCTGTTCTTCTGGCTCTGTGCACAACCACCCTTGGGACCCCTGTTCCCGCTGCCTCTGCACATAAAACTGCATTTCGCTGATGTGCTCGGCCTTATCGCACCACAGGCAACAAAACCTCACGAATTTGCCTTCGGCTTTTACCACGTACCACTAATTGTCGGCCTGATGGGCCTGTTTATGTACCTGACAGTTCACAGAATCAAGGTGATGATACTAATCGCAGCAGGACTCGTCCTTGCCTTTGCCGGCCCCGTTCTCCAAACACCCCCCATCGTTTGGGCGCTGGTTCCTATGCTGTCCTTTTCCGTCTTAATCGGTTTGGGAACGCAGGGTCTTGCTCTGGCCGGCCCAGCCGACAGAAAATGGATTCTCTTCTGTCTCGCTGCCGCCGCCGCTTTAGCGATTTTGACAATACTTGCCGCCGTAAAGTTACCGGACGCTTTTGGAATCTCAGCTAAGATGTACGGCCTCGCCTGCGTCCTGACCGGCAGCATATTTTTCATAGCAAAGGCCGGCTGCCGCTGGCGACTCCTGAGATGGGTCCTGTTATGTGCGGGTCTTGGAATTGATATCCTGCTGGGTGCAAGATTCATCGTTGATAAGATTTTTTAGCTGTAATGTCACTGACCGTAAATATATATGTGTCCGTCCCGAATGTGAAAGCAAAAAAAAGGCCGCAAGTTTCAGCCTGCAGCTTTACAATTTACAATCCAATATTTAACTATTATTTCTTGCGCTTCCTGAGCAATGCCAAACCACCCAAACCAAACAGACATATCGTCATCGGCTCAGGAACATTTACAAACGATTCGCTGCTGCTTCCGTTTCCATTGAATGACTGAACATGCACGCCGACACGAAGCGCTGGATAGGGATCACCGGTCATCAGTTCTTCCAGAACGTTTGCCAGTGTTTGCCCCGGCTGGAGTTCAAACTCAATTTGTACCCATTCGGTATTACCGTAAACCGGATCGTCGGATTCCACGCCATTGTGTGGCGGTGGCTTGTCAGCTTTGACTGTGAAACCCTTGATGGCCACGAATGGATATTCCATTTCGTTGCCACCCGGCAGGTTCTGGTTACCGTCTTTCTCGAAATCTACGTCTGGATGCCCACTGTCCGGAACACACGGATCATAAGTATCAGCGTCGATAATACGATCGACACCCAATAGAGAACCATCATCAAACCAAACACCCGTGATAGAAGAATGAACGGGCCCTTCATTTCTAAAGCGGAACTTTACGGCCCCCCCACTATTAAATACATCCATGAACAGTTGTTGTTCGCCTGTTGCTGCGTTGCACGGGTCATTGCTGGTGATAGCTTCGAACCTGAATGTTACAGCATCTGAGATGTCCGCTTGCAAGGTAGATACAAAAACTCCCATGACGGCGCACATCATAACCGCCATGAAAGATGATACTCCTATTAAATTTTTCCTCCTCACATACAACACTCAACTCCTCGTATTACACTCCTCACATATCACTTCCTTCGTGATTACATTATTTAACCATATATGACGCTTTTAGTCAAGCCTAAAATCCAAAAAAAATCAAAAAAATGGCCTTAGCGAAGCAAAAAAAGCATCTGGACAAACCAAGCCACAATATCCAGTTCTTGTAATTCCTTGCTCTATAAGTAGATATAGGACCTGCATCTATTCCACTGCAAAAGGGTAGGGCTTGCCCAGATATGCAAAAAAATTTTATTTTTTTTCATTTTTTTTATTTTTGGACACCCAAAAAAGTGAAATTCCAATTTTTTTGCGATTTTTACCCACACACACGTTACGCTTTTTCGGTGCCTATTTTGCCCCGAAATAGCCGCTGTTTTAAGCGTTTTTGAAACGCAAATTTGTGTCTAATAAATGGACCATTGCGCTAACAAAAACACACCTTGAAAAAAGCCAAGAAAAAACTACGATTGAACCTGTCGGCTCACTTGCGCAACTATAATATTGAACGCCCAAAGGAGAAACGACGATTGACCGAAAAACAGGCAATTTACTATGAACTTTTAGTTCTGCGTTGCCGGCGCGGACAAGCTGATGCTTTCTGCGAG
>QNBT01000323.1 GCA_003644205.1 Planctomycetota bacterium
TCGATATTCATCGAGACCATGCTTGCAAGTGAGACGGCCTCTTCAACGGCTGCATTACATGCGCCGGGGATGACTTTGAGGTGGATATAGCCCTTGAATTTGTGCTTTTGTCGCAGGATTTTGGCGGTCGTATTGAGGGCGGCCATTGAGGTATCGGGAGAGCGGCAAACACCGGAGCTTAAGAACAGGCCTGCGACTTTGCGACGATTGTAATAGTCTAAGAATATCTTAGCGGTTTCTTCGGGACTCAGGCTGCACCTGCGAACCTTCGTATCGGCGCGGAGGGGGCAGTATGCACAATCGTTGCCGCAGACGTTTGAGATGAGGGTCTTAAAGAGTGTGGTCTTTCCGCCGTTGGGCAGTGTTACCGGATAAATCCATTTGCCATCTGAGCCTCGGCGGCGATGTTCATCTTTGCTCGTACTGCAGGCACAGGCGAGGTCATACTGGGCATCGGCGCTTAGTATTTGTAATTTCTCGGCACTATCCGGCTTTGAGATGACAGCAGTCATATTCTCAAATCCCTTTGAGATTGGTCTAAGCCTAACTGGCAACAGTCCCCACCAAATGACTCAAACCAGATTATACACGGCCCTGCTCCGAAGTCAAGAACTATTTTCTGGACATAGAGATAAGTACGTCTATAATATGTAAGAATTTTCGAAAGGCACAAAATGACAAAAATGCTCATAATCGCAAAAGCGACACTAATCCTTTTCGGGATTTATACGACATCCACAATTTTGTATGTTTGTGATTCTTACTCAAGATTTGGGCACGTTGTCTGGTTTAGCTTGGTAAAATATGCTCTGGTGATTATATTTGGATTCTTAGTCTATCAGTTACTCAACAAAGGAGACAAGTGGGCACATTATCTCATCGGACGGCAAGAGCTGAAAAACACCGGCGAGTTGCCTTCATTCGCGCTAACGATTTATCGAATTACAGTTGTACTTTGTGGAATTTTGATTGCCTATTATGCTGTCCCGAAGACCGTTACGGCTGTAATTGCACTTTTTGACCCGAGTCAATTCGAAGAGCATAAAATGTATGATGACTTCTTTTATGCAACAAGCCGCATCCTGATGGATCAATGGACAGTTGTTATCAAAATTGTACTTGGAATCTATCTTTTATGCGGTGCCCCACGTTTTGTACACTGGCAGGCGAAAAAAACGCTAAGTTACATCAATCAAAATTCCGGAACCATATCACAACATACACCAACTATAAGGAAGGAAGATTAAGCATGAATAAGATGCAGACTATTGCAAGAATTACTCTTGCCGCAATTGCCCTCTACATCATACTTGAATTTGCAAAACACATTCCTTCAAGCCTTTATTTTATTGGACATGCCGGCGAGCTAACACTCACATCGTTATTCATGGCGTTTGTGGCAACCGGTAGCATGATTATATTGGTGGTAATAATAGCATGGCAACTGATTGTGCGGGGCGAAAAATGGGCGTGTAAAATAGTGACAAAAGCTCAGAATTATGAAGCCGAAGAAAAAACCAACTGGCTGCCCACAACATACCACATCATAGCGGTCTCTCTTGGTATTTTATTCATCTGGTGGACTATACCGTATATTTTCCAGCTCCTATATTACATCAAATTGGCTCAACCAAGTTCAAACGGCCAATATAGACAATTTTACAGCGGTGGTTATCGGGTACTGCCCACACTTGTCTCCGTCATAGGGCGATTAATCATATCAGTTTATCTTCTCTGTGGTGCGCCGCATTTTGTTCGGTGGCAGATCAAAAAGACGCTTGAATTGTGTAAAGAATTCGACGGAAACGAATATCCGGAAAATAGTCAAGAAAAAGATATATTGGGAGGATAATATAATGTTAGGAACGTTTGGAATGGTGGGGATGGCTTACGGGGCATCACAGGTTGCTTCTACGGCGGCGGCCGGCGATGCTGCAAGGGCCAAGAGCAAGGCCAGGTCGGTAGAGCGCCACGTAAGGGTGCTTGAGGCAAATCTTGCCAAGAGTATGATGATTAACGAGGCGCTGTGGGAGATGATTCGCGACCGGCACGGCCTGACGGAAAAGGACCTGCACGACAAACTGTACGAGGTGGACATGCGCGACGGTGTCCTGAACGGCAAAAACCAGCGAGAATCCGTGAAGTGCCCAAACTGCGACCATGCGGTCTCGCCCCGACACCCGGCCTGCATCTACTGCGGCCAGGTCATCGATGATTCGGTATTTGCAATCAGCTAAGATTACATGAGGACAGCCCTGTCCGGAAACATCATTCGGGCCAATTACCTGTGAAGACTTCGACGGCAGGGCCGGTCATATATACGCAGTCATCCTCCTCGCACCAGTTAAGGTCTAAATCTCCGCCCGGAAGATGGGCTAAGACCTTGCGCCCGCACCTGCCGGTAAGCACGCCGGCCACAACGGATGCACACGCACCGGTCCCGCAGGCTATAGTTATGCCGCTGCCACGCTCCCACGTCCGCATAGTAAATTCATTAGGTGTTTGCACCTTAACAAAATGGGCGTTGATGCGATTCGGGAAAATCTCGTGGTGTTCGATTAGAGGCCCGACTCCGCCAAGTTCGATCTCATTCAAATCATCACAGAAAAAAACCGCATGAGGATTTCCCATCGATACACAAGTCATAACAAGCTCTTTGCCGGCAACTTCAATAGGCTCATTGATAATCCTTTCGGCTCCGATTGCTACCGGTATCCGGTCCGCCTTTAGAATCGGTCGGCCCATATTCACGCAAACCCTGCTTACCTTGTCATCGTCGTCGATATCGAGGCCGAGCGTGAGGACGCCCCGGGCGGTTTCAATCTGCAAAGACGCCTCGAACGTTTCCTCACCCGGCACGGAAAACTCGTCACCGGCTTCGGCGAGCCGGTGGTCATAGACATACTTGGCCAAACACCGGATACCGTTGCCGCACATCTCAGCCTCTGAGCCGTCTGCGTTAAACATCCGCATGCGGGCGCCGGCCAAATCAGACGGACATATCAAAATCAGGCCATCCGCGCCGATGCCGGTGTGCCGGTTGCTGACCCTTACAGCCAAAGACGCAGCATCATCGACCTGCTCCTCGAAGCAGTTGACGTAAACATAATCGTTGCCCAAACCATGCATCTTTGTAAATTTCATCGTGCGCACCTTACAAATGAAAAAACTCACAGTTAGACTATAGCCTGCCAGACCAAGCAAATCAAGAAAATGTTGCGCCTATCGAGTATGGAACATACACCCAAAACCGTGAAAAAACCTTTCGCAAGAGCCCGGCGAATTGGGCGGTGGTTGCCCCCGCGTTTTCTCTATTTGAACCCCCTGTTTCTCCCCGTCCGGCTTATTAAACGACAAGTGGATTGAGCTTCAAATCTTATATCAAAATAAGAGCGATGGAGACTGTGCTCTTGTCCCCGACGAAACGAGTGCTGCAACAACGATATCATTTACGCCGGCATGATCTGCCAGGCGGCATACACTCCCCTGATTACCTCGCAATCA
>QNBT01000324.1 GCA_003644205.1 Planctomycetota bacterium
TAGCTGATTGTAATGAGGCCCTTACTTTTGTTGCAGGGATTTCAAGAGATAAATACGCCGAGATTTTCCGGATAATCGAGCCACACCTTACTGATTATGCCTCTGGTATGGGCGGGTTGATATTCGAGCGGCAAAGAAATGGTGAAGTTATTTACGAGATGCTCCACCAGGACGGCGGACAAACGCTACTTTTCCCGGTCTTTTTCATAAGAGAAGAAGACGGTAATTGGCGGCTTTTCAATTTTTAGCGATGCCGGGATAAATAAATCTATGGGCTGCTAAAGCACTTGCTGAAAGTATGCATGAGAGAGTTGTCGATGGAAACGAAACAGAAATGTTTCACAAAAAAAAAGGTTATCTTTTTAACTGTTATGACTGCTTTTGTTTACTTTATCTCTTTCTTATTATTGTTTGATTGTGGTCATTTTCCCTTCGTGCCAGATTGGTTTTGGGGACAGGCCGGACTTTTTGTTATTATAGGATCTATTGTTGCGTGGATTCTTATAATGAAAGTTCTGGTAAGAAAAAGTGTGAAAGTAAGAATTGTCCTAACTTTATTTGGCCTCTCTGTCATAGCTGCCGTCTTAACGTGGTGGATAATGGAAAATTCATCAATATCAATTCACATGTTTGGGTAATTCATGATTAAGTTCATCGACAATTACAAGTGATGATGTTTTGGAGACTTCAAAATGAGAATACCAAATTTCAGGAAAAATCTTGTTTGGGCCGTTATTTTAATTACTGGTGCACGTTTATATGCATGGGAAAACAGAGAAACACACCCGGCAATAACAGAGCAAGCTGTTAGTGTCAATGAGGCAAGAGTCGATGATTATTTGAAAACTCAACTTGGCCTGAGCGACGGACTGTCAACTCAATTATACTGGGATTTTCCATCAGATATAGAGGGAAGAGTGAAAAAAGGAGGGACAAACCCCAATCAGAGAACCAGGACCATCCTCGAATGGATTAGAACTGGAAGTAATATTGAGGACGAAGACGGTCGAACAATTCCTTGGAGGCCTCGTCATCACTTTCATGACCCGATTCGTAACTCAGGCTTAGATAACCACGCCGACCATCCGGATTGGGAGGCGCCCTTTTGGTCAAGCTGGCTACCATTGGGTCAATCTGCGATGGATTGGGCCATCTTGGGAACTGCTGCACAGGAGCCATTCACCAACAATGAAAAATGGACAGCCGCAAGGACAACGTTTTATGATTCGTTAAGGAGTGCAACCAAAAGTGAGCGTGAAGCACAGTTGGCAGAGGCATTTCTGAAATTAGGATGTGTCTTGCATATGATAGAGGATATGGGCGTGCCTGCACATACGAGAAACGACTTTCTCTTTGGCCATTATCGACACGCCTTTTTTAACTGGGGTAATCCTTTAGAAGGTTGGGTTGAAGGACAGATTAAAGACAACGACGGCCAGAGTCTGTGGGCGGGCACCGCACCTATTGTTTTTGACACGTTGGCCGAGTATTTCGATGCAGATGTGTATGCAGGCGGATACCTCGGTGACGGCATTCTGCCGCCGGTAGAGTTGTGGGGGCTTTCCGAATGCACCAATTATCAGTTTCTATCCTTAAGCACGGTCTTCGGCTGCAGCGGCAGCCTGTACCAGTTTCCACATCCTGCAATAGGCAAGACGACGCCGCTTCTTGAGCCGGTTCCCGCTGGTCTTAAGGCGTACTTCGACGGCGCAAATTACGGAGTAACTCATCTTGCAAGAGATTCATACACCCGCTACATAGGGGCACGTTATTCCCTTTTCGGCCCTTCACTCGACAGCACTACTACTACCGATGACATAAATGTATTTCAAGATTATGCCAACATAACCATCACGCGGACGATTGATTACGCCACCGGCCTTATCAATTACTTTTTCCGGGGCAGCATAGATGTTTCCATAGGGTGTCCGCAGGGCTGCGACCCGGCAACAAACACTGCGACATACAACATGATTATCACCAATACCTCACTCAATACCGACAGACAGCAGGTATTAAAGGGAGGGGCCTTTGAGTTCTACTGGGAGGACTGGTCGGGCAACAGGACACAGGCAAATAATTTTACCGTATATACCTATGACCCGTGCGACCCGTGCACTGTGCAACTGTGGGACCAGGATAGTATATTGCCTCACGGAAAGCATATAAAGGCTGAGGTAACATTCGATGTGCCAGCGTGCACGGATATAAAGGATTATGCAGTAGTCTATAAGGGTGCGGTAAACGACTTTGAACATCCGGACGACACCGACCCTGCCGATGCCGAGGCTGTAGCCTGCTGGACAAAGAGCGCAAGTGCCACCGCACCTGCAGAATCATATACGCTGCTCGTAACCGAATCGGGCGGGACGGATGGATATTCGGAGTGTGCTGCATATCTTGAAAGTATATTTAATTCGGAAAATCCAGACGGTTATACTTTGAACAAGACACCCGACAGTTCCTGTCTTGACTGCCGCTGGTATGAAATGGACTACCACTCCTGCCCCTACGGCTCGCCTTATTGTTATCCCGGCTGCAATGTAACACAGATAATGATATTAAAAGCACCCTCGTCCGATTCATTTTGTGTCATAATAACGCCGTTTCCGGTGGCTTATTGTGGCTTTGGCCCTTCGTGCCTTGGTTCATACAAGAGATGTTTCGACAGACAGCCGGAAGAAAGCTATGATGATTTCCGGGAGAGGATATTCAACGGCGGTGTATTTGGTGACGGCAGCGAGCCTGATTGTACCGAAGACGGATGCATAATTCCCGCTCTGGGTGGATGGACGGACAGTTGGGTTCGTGTGCTCTGGCTCCCCACAATGGAAATGATGATGGGCGCCGGCGGCGGCATGGATGGGATGGCCGACGGCGAATTGGTATTGATGGGTGAAACTGCGCCGGTCGAGGCCGCTGCACAGGCAAGCTCGACACCACCTGAGCCAAGCGTCGAAGAGCAAATCGAGCAGATCGAGGAGCTTTTGGACTGGCTATACGAAATCAAGGATGAGACCGATGAGGAGACATGGCTTAGCCTTACGACCACCCTCGAAGAGATGTTAAAAGAACTACAAGATTTGCAGCAAGATTAAAGGAGAAGGGAACCTGTTTTCAGATACTGTAGGAGCTTTCCCGTAATGCAGTGAGAAATGCTGGTTAGGCGAAGTCGGGGCTACTTAAGCGCACAGAGCGATTTCTTCAAGGTCGAGTTCCATGAGATGTTCGAGATATAAATCGAGGTCTTCTGCGGAAAACTGTGCCAGAAACTCCGGCCTGGCTCCCCTGTTGATCTCGAGTATAAAATCGATAATTTCCCGCTTGCTCATGTCTTTGCTCCTATAAATCCAATACTCCGGTTTCTTACAAGGACGATATCGGATGGGGCGGTGAAATTTCTTGAATCGGCTGCGTTTGGGTGCGGTTGATGATGGAAGGGACAGGCATACTACATAAGCGGTATATTGGGCAGGACACTACA
>QNBT01000325.1 GCA_003644205.1 Planctomycetota bacterium
ACTACCGCCAACGCTTTCCAGGCCTGATGTATTCTGGAACAGGGCTATTTGCAGAGTGGCGATGTTTTTCTTAATGCCGTTCGAAAAGGCACCAATTAATATACCCTCATTATTAACGGAGACGGATGAAAGTCTGCCGGAGCTGTAACCATCCTGCTCCCTGGCTACGGCAGTGGAGTTTCCTGAAAGTTGAGTTATTCCATCCATTTGGCCAATGGTACCAAGTACGATTTCGATGGCTTGTTCATTGGCCGTGTCATGTGCAAAGGTTATCTTGAATTCAGCCGTATCAGAACCGCTTAAACCTGCGTATGAACCATCGCTGGCGTTAAAGGAAATGTCCTCGATGCGTCTGTCCGGCATGTTTATCTGATATACATCACCGGTAATCGAAGTCAGTACCATATCCCATGTGTTGGGCGTATCTGTTCGAACGAAGGCTCCTGAGAGTGTATGTCTGCCACCGAGAGAGTCATAAGCCGTTATATTGACGTTTTTAACCTCCTCTCCACCAACTTCAACCAATTCAAAATAGGCCGGCGTTGACAATGTCCCGTCACCGGCATACGAAAGGCTGATGTCTGTTTTACTATAGCCTCCTTCGTCGTCTGTAATTCTGATTTTACCGTTGACCAGAGACGCAGTGGAATCAACAAGCACGTTGTTATTCAAATGGTCAATAAGGTCGCCTAATGTTGTGGTTCCATCGATAGCAAGCGTAAGTCCGCTGCTGAATGCGGTCCCGTCCTTGTGGTAACCTGCTATTGTTATTGTGCCCGATGTCAAGGTTCCGGTGTATTGGTCTAATTGGTCAATTTCAGTAGCACTTGTCGCCGTAGCGCCGTCGGCGGTAGTGTAAGATATATTTGAATCTAATTTTTGTATTTTCGGTGTATCGAATGCTGCATCTGAACTAAGGTTGCCTGAAATAGTTATTTGTGATGTAGCATTTGCCGGCATCGTTACATCATAAGGAATGTGAATATCACCATCCCCAGGAACCTGAAAGCCGTCGATTTCCCCCTCAGAGCCGATTCTCTGGACGCGATAACCCGTGGCAGGATCAACCAGCGTCGAATCCTGATCCACCGCAAAGGTGCCCGCTCTGGTGTAGACGCTCTGCTGGCCGTCGCTCAGGACAAAGTATCCTTCTCCCTCCATTGCCATGTCTAAGGGGTTGCCCGTTTTAACAAGGTTTCCCTGTGCCATATCAGGAGTGATTCCGGAGACTCCCACACCGCTGCCCATCTGTTGAGGATTGGTACCGCCGATAGTGGATGTCGGCTGTGATGCTTTCCTGATCGTTTGACTGAGAAGCTCGGAAAAATTGATCCTGCTGGACTTGAAAGCGGTAGTGTTGACATTTGCTAAGTTATTGCCGGCCACATCAAGCATTTTTTGATGGGCCTTCAAACCCGTAACTCCAGCCGTTAATGCAAAGCTCATTTTTATTTCTCCTGAATTTACTACTTATTAATCAATCAATTTCACTCAACACCTGTCTCACAGCGTCAGTCATAAGGAACTGAGTTGCTGATAAAAGCGGACGTATTTTAGTTTTTAACTGCAATTATGTCCTCTAACCCTATGATATAATCATCAGCCACTAAGGTTGCCTCACCATCAATGTTACTAACCTGCTCCACTGTCCTGCTCATTATCTCTCTTGAGCCTGATTCTGTTTCTCCAATGAACGAGATTTCCTTTCCTATGAGGGAGTTAGCATACATCCGCTCATTAGTGGCCAGTACTTCTGCAAAATTAGAGTTTATTGACTCAAGCTGTTGTAGTTGTGAAAACTGTGCCAGTTGAGAAGCCATCTCCTTGTTGTCCAAAGGTTCTAAAGGATTCTGGTTTTGCATCTGCGCTACCAGAAGCTTCATGTAGTCCATTTGCAAGTTAGTAGCTGTAACCGACGTTGTAATCATATGCGTTTTCCTTTTTTCCGTGCTTTTAATTTATGCCAATAAAGCCACAGACAGCCAGGGTCTGAGCAACTGCCGTGCCATAGCAAAAGAATATTGCAGCCACTCACATATAACTTCTTATTCTAAGGATACTTGCGAACACAAAAAATACGCGGCTTCATTCCTCCGATTTATCATAGGGCCTTGTTGAACAAATTTTTTTTCCTGACATACGGAAAATCTTGCCGATTAAAGAGGCAAGGGACCGCCATTCGGGCAAGGGGGACCCTTTTACATGTCCTGTCAGAAAAACTGCCGTTCCGTTTAGTATCGCTACACCTTGTAACGATGCAGTGGGCATTGGTGGTGTGAAAAAGGCGGTTTGGGGGCTAAATAAGCCATTATTTTTGTTGCTATACCTTGTGCGCCCGATTGGCACAATTATTGCACCTGCTGTCTCAAAAGCAGATTACGAATATCTTGCTGAGTGCTAAGGGGCTATGCAACATAAAAAACAAAAAAATACCCGGTCGCAGGTAACGGGTGACGGTACCCCGGGACCCGAATCGCATAATGTACAGCCTGAAGTGGTGCCAACGTTTGATAAAACTGCAGAGCGGGGCATATCGATTGGGGACGGGGATTCTTATGATCACCTGCTGAATTCCCTTCAAGCAACCACATCGTTCTCGACCTGGCACAAGATTCTGCTTGGCTTAATCGTTTTAACCGGAGCCTTATTGGCGTTTTTTCTTATAAAATCTCACCCGGCTTTTGTTGCCGCTGCGAAAAAACCTGCGCCCAATTTAGCGATTGCCAGACCCCAAACATCCTATTCCAAGAGCCAACCAGAAGATGCCTCACAGCAACCTGAGCAGCGGGCAAAAGCAGAGGAAACGGCCCCCTACTCGATCGAGCCATTGTCTTTGAGAGTAGCTGAAAGTTTCTGCCTCGGCGGCGAATACGAAAGAGCCTACGAGGTTTACAGGCAGATTGACCATAGCCTGGCCACAGAAAGCGGAGAAGATGAATTATTGTCTGACTTTCTCAAGCTCAAAATGGCCTTATGCCTGCAAAAAACGGCAGATGCAGATGGTGCAACACAACTAATGAGGGTGGTTTCCAAAAGTCGCTCCCCTGCGATAAGTTCTCTTGCCAACTATTACCTCAGCCTGATTGAAATAACAAATAAACGATACTTCAATGCAAGAACTAATGCTTATCGAACAATTGCCTTGATCGATTCAGTGGATTTCGATAACCCCGTGGCTTCCTTGCTAATCCGCAATTGTCACTTTATTGTTGCTCAATGTCTAACACAAAAGGTCCTGTTGCTCTGCAATGCGGATAACCAGGTCCCCGAACCGTTATGGACCGGCATGTTGGAAGTTGACCCCTTCATTAACATTAACGAGGCCGACCTGCGTTCCGTTTTGAGTTCAGGCTCGGAACAATTAGCCAAAGGCATTCTTGGACCCCAAATTACAGAGCTTGAGCCAAGCGACGACGCATTGGGCCGCTGGTCGGTCGTTTGTTATAAGACTTCAGTTGAAGAGCTGATGGCCAA